>QNBY01000167.1 GCA_003644275.1 Planctomycetota bacterium | reverse complement strand
CCTGCTGGAGTGGCTCGAACGGAGGCACCCTGAGTACCTGGACAGGCTCGCGGCGCTGGTGAAGGCCGGGCGGGTGGAGATGCTCGGCGGCGCGTTCTACGAGGCGGTGCTCACCATGCCCCGCGACAGGGACAGGCGCCGCCAGCTCGAGCTGATGAACGACTACATCGAGTCGCGCTTCGGCCGCCGCCCGCGCGGCATGTGGCTGGCCGAGCGCGTCTGGGAGCAGTCGCTCGCGGCCGACATAGCGGACGCCGGGCTCGAATACACCCTGCTCGACGACCACCACTTCAGGATGGCCGGAATCCCGCCCGACAAGCTGGACGGCTACTACACCGCGGAGGACCGCGGCCGCACGCTGGCGGTCTTCCCCATAAGCGAGAGGCTCCGCTACCTCATCCCGTTCGCCCCTCCCTTCGAGGCGGTGAAGTACCTGGTGGGCTTCTCCGGCCGCGATTCGGTGGTGGTGTACGGCGACGACGGCGAGAAGTTCGGCCTCTGGCCCCACACCTGGCACACCGTCTACCGCGAGGGATGGCTCAAGAGCTTCCTCACCACCCTGCGCAGCTATTCCTGGGCGGTGGAAATATGCCTTCCCGGAGAGGTGCTCGACTCCGCCGGTCCCCGCGGGATGGCCTACCTGCCGGACTGTTCCTACCGCGAGATGACCGAGTGGGCGCTGCCCGTCGAGGCGCACGACGAGCTCCTCCGCCTGGAGAAAGCGCTCGGCGACAGCGGCCTGCTCGACACCGCGCGGCGCTTCCTGAAGGGCGCTCCGTGGCGCGCCTTCAGGGCCCGCTATCCCGAATCGGCCAACATGTACGCCCTGCAGGTGGAGGTGTCGCGCGGCATCGAGGAAGCGCTCCGCGGGAGCGGAGAGGAATTGTCCGAAGCCGAGCGTGCCCTGCTCCGCGGCCAGTGCGACTGCGCCTACTGGCACGGCGTCTTCGGCGGGTTGTATCTCCCGCACCTGCGCGACGCGGTGTACGAGAACCTCATAGAGGCCCAGCGGGAGCTCGTGAGGCGCGGGCTGGTCTCGTCCGGCCGGGCCGATTTCGACCTCGACGGCGACGAGGACGTCCGCCTCGTCTCGGACGAGCTGGTCGCCTACCTGAAGCCCCGCCGCGGCGGGATGGTGCGCGCCCTGAACGTGCTCGCCGCGCGGGTGAACCTCGCCAACACCCTGGCGAGACACCGCGAGAGCTACCACTCCCTGCTCCGCCGCGCCCGGGTGGACGACCCCGACGCCGCCGCGGACCACGCCGAGAGCATACACGAGATGGTGGTGGCGAGGGAGGAAGGGCTCGAACGCTTCCTCGCCTACGACTGGCACGAGCGCGGCCTCTTCCAGGAACACATAGTGCCCGCCTCCCTCTCCGTGGAGGAAATGAAGCGCAACGCCTGGCGCGACGAGGGCGATTTCATCCTCGAAAGGTTCCGGGTGGTCCGCTTCGATGAATCGGGCGTCCTGCTCCGCCGCGAGGGCGGGCTCTGGCGCGACGGGCGGAGACGGCCGCTCGTGCTGGAAAAGGAATTCCGCCTGGAGGGCGCAAGGCTCTCCGTGCGCTACCGCCTGGAGAATCCCGGTTCCGACCGCCTCTCATTCCGGCTCGGCGTGGAGAGCACCTTCGGCGTCGGCGCGCCCGACGCCCCGGACCGCTACTACGAGGGCGAGGAAGGCAAGCTCGGCCGGTTCGGCCTCACCGCCGCGTTGGAGGACCGCCGTTTCGTGACGCTGTGCGACGAGTGGCGGCGCTTCCGCGTCAGGCTAGACTGGCGCGAGAAGACCTCCCTCCGGCTCTTCCCCATATACACCGTCTCCCAGTCGGAAGCGGGCTTCGAAAGAGTCTTCCAGGGCGCCGTGGTCATGCCCCTGTTCGACGTGGAGCTGGAACCGGGAGAAAGCCGCGTCTTCTCTATCGACCTCGAGGTGAGCACATGGTGAAAGGACACGGCTACAGCGAGATGTTCTCCGCGCCCCCCGAAGAAAAGCTGCTTCCCCCTAGACCGGTAGGGGAGGAACGCCCCGGCCGGGAAGGCGGCATATACATTGACTGGGGACCTCGACTGCCGGAGAGCTACCCGGTGGACAGGCTCACCGTGCTCGTGAGGGATCCCGCGTGGGTGTGGTTCCACTGGTTCCTGGAGGGCGGCGACTCCGAGGCCGTCCGGGGGCGCGCGGGAGGCGAGCCCGACTGGTTCCTCGTCGTCGAGGGCGGTGAGAGCCGCTTCGAGTACGCCGTCCCCCGGCGCTGTCCCTTCTGGTGGGTGCGCGTGGAGCCCGGCCGGTGGTACAGGGCGCGGCTCGCGGCCCGTTTCGGCGGGACGGAGGTCACGGTCTGCCGCACCGACCCCTTCAGGACACCCCGTCCCTGGGTGAAGGCGCGCGCCGTCCTGCCTCCGCCCGTGGCCGAGCTCGTCCGCAGGCACGGCTTCGCCGTCGGCCCCGCCGGGGCGCTCGAAGGCGCGGAGCGGGGCGAGGGCTTCGGCTCTCATCTTCCCCCCTCGCGCGGAACCTCCGCCTATCCCTCCATGCCCACATCCGGAGAGCGCGCATGAGCAACGGCATCATGATCGTCCACCTGCACGCACACCTGCCCTACGTGCGGCATCCCGAACACAAGTCCTTCCTCGAGGAAGACTGGCTCTACGAGGCGATGAGCGAGTGCTACATACCGCTCCTGCAGATGATGGAGCGGCTGCGCGACGAGGGCATACCCTACCGCCTGTCCTTCACGCTCTCGCCCACCCTCTGCGAGATGCTGGCCGATCCGCTCCTCCGCGACCGCTACCGGCGGCGGCTGGAAACGCTCGTCGAGCTGGGGGAACGCGAGGAAGCCCGCACCGCCTCCGATCCCGAGCTCCACCGCGCCGCATCCTTCCACCGGCGGCACTTCGAGGACATACTCGCCTACTACGACTCCCGCGGCGGCGACCTCATCGGCGTCTTCCGCTCCCTGTTCGAGAGCGGCCACCTGGAGATAGCGACCTGCGCCGCCACTCACGCCTTCCTGCCCTTCGTCCGGGAGAGGGCGGCCGCCCGCGGGCAGATAGCCACCGCCGTGCGCAACTTCGAGAAGCACTTCGGAAGGCGGCCGCGGGGAATGTGGCTCCCCGAGTGCGCCTATGCCGAGGGACTGGACGAGCTCTTGGCTTCCGAGGGCATCGAGTACACCTTCCTGGACACGCACGGCCTGCTCTTCGCCGAGCCCTGCCCCGGCGCGGGCGTCTGGGGGCCGATAGAATCGAGCGAGGGAGTGAAGTTCCTCGGGCGCGACATAGAGTCCTCCCGGCAGGTGTGGTCGGCCCGCGAGGGCTACCCGGGCGATCCGTCCTATCGGGAGTTCTATCGCGACGTGGGCTGGGACGCCGACGAGGACTACATCCGCCCCTATCTCCACCCCGGAGCCGGACGGCACAACCTCGGCTTCAAGTACCACCGCATCACCGGCGACGTGGACCTCTCCGCCAAGCAGCCCTACGATCCCGCCCGCGCCCTGTTCACCGCCCGCGAGCACGCAGGCAACTTCCATTTCAACCGCGCCCATCAGTTCCGCTATCTCCGGGAGGCGCTCGGCCGCACGCCGGTCGTCCACGCCCCCTACGACGCGGAGCTCTTCGGCCACTGGTGGTTCGAGGGTCCCTGGTTCCTGGAGGAATTCATAAGGCTCGCCGCCCTGCACGAGCGGGAGTTCCGCCTCGGGAGCGCCCTCGACGCGATAGAGGAATGCGGCGCCGAACGCTGCGAGCCCTCTCCCTCGTCCTGGGGAGACAAGGGCTACTACGAGGTGTGGCTCAACGAGTCGAACCAGTGGATGTATCCCCACCAGCACGAGGCCGAACGGCGGGCGGTGGAGGCCGTCCGGCGGCACGGGGACGATCCGCGCGCCCGTCCCCTGCTGAGGACCATGCTCCGGCAGCTCCTCCTCGCCCAGAGCAGCGACTGGGCCTTCATCGCCACCACCGGCACCACCGTGCCCTACGCCGTCAGGCGCTTCAGGGAACACGTCCGTGCGGTGCTGGAGCTGGCGGAGGCCCTGGACCGCGGCGGGTTCGACATCCCCCTCGCCGTCGGGTTCGAGGAGAAGCACCCCATCTTTCCCGAACTCGAAAT
>QNBY01000166.1 GCA_003644275.1 Planctomycetota bacterium | reverse complement strand
TGGTCCTCCAGCCCTACGGCTGGCATCCCCCGCAAACCCCCCCCTCCCCCCTCGACCCAGCCCCCACCTTCCGCATCTATCCCCCGCTCAATCCTGAAAAATAGTTTCGCGTTTTCGCTACTCTGCAAAGCTGAGAGTTCAGCTCCCTCCGGCAATCTCTGCGCATTTTTTGCAAAATGCGCGCCTTTACCCTTGTTCGACCGCCTGCCCCACTGACGCCCGTCAATTCACCCCTAATACGGAGTCAAGTATATTCATGGAACGAGTCCTGCTGCGATAGAGAACACGGGCCGCCGGACCCGCATGAACACCGCGGTCAAGAGGCGGCCGAGTCAGGAACAGGAAAAGGAGGCTGAGACCGAATGAAAAAGCGCGGTTTCACACTGGTAGAGATCATGATCGTCGTGGCCATCATCGGCCTGCTGGCGGCGATCGCGATCCCTTCGTTCGTCCGGGCGAGGGAGACATCGCAAAAGAGTGCCTGTATCAACAACCTCCGCCAGATCGATGGCGCTAAGGACCAGTGGGCCATTGAGCACAACAAGACCACCGGCGCATCGGTCAACAAGACGGATATCACCCCGTACCTGAAGAAGTGGCCCACCTGTCCGGCCAGCGGCACCTACACCATCGGCGGAGTCGGTACCGATCCGACCTGCGATGTGAGCGGCCATACGCTCTGATCGAAAACATCACAACCTCGGAGCGTGAGGAAAGCCCCGCCCGCGCGGGGCTTTCCCTTTCCGCTCGTCCGCCGGGATCGCCTCTGGCGGCACGGCGCCCCGCCTGCTATAACCCTACTCTGCCATGGGCCCGTGCCATCACAGTACACCTTTGGCGAGCTGCCGGCGGACTGCCTTCGACCGCGTGGCCACTCTCTATGACCGGGCCGCGGATGTACAGCAGGCGGTGGGACGCCGCCTCCTGAACTTCCTGCAGCAGCACCTGGGCTCGTTCCTCCCGCCCGCTCCCCGCATCCTCGAGATCGGGGCCGGAACCGGCCTCTATACCCGCCTGCTGCTCCGCAGGTTCCCCTCTGCACGGATCACTGCCCTCGATCCCTCGCGCCAGATGCTCCGTCGCCTTCTGCACCAGCTCGACTCTCCGCTGGTATCCATCCGCCCCCTTGCCCTCCCTCCTCAGTCCTCCCGGCAGAGGCCGTACGACCTGGTGACCTCCAACTGCGCCCTCCATTGGACGGAGGACCTGCCGGCCGTCTTCCAGCGGCTCCACGCGCTCGCTGGCGCCGGAACGGGGCTCGCTTTCTCGATTATGGTGCGGGGAACCTTTCCAGAGGTCAGGGCCGTGGTGCGGCGGGTGGCACCAGCCAAGTCGCATCCGGCGGACCTTCCGGATCCGGCGGCGGTCATCGCCGGGCTGAGGGCCGCCGGCTGGAAACTCGAGGGTCAGGTGGAGGAAGATTTTACCGTCTTCTACCCGGATGCGCGTACCATGCTGGCTACCCTCCACCGCCAGGGCGTGACCGCCGGACGATACTCCACGCGGCCGCCCGGACTCAACCGTACCGAATTGCGACGGTTCCTGGATGAATACAATGAGCGGTTCCGCAGCCGGAGAGGTGTACGGCGGTCGTATCGGGTACTGCTGGCGGCAGCCCGGAAAACGGTACCATGAGGAAAAGCGGAACAGAATCGTTCGGACCCGGCCTCTTCGTGGCGGGCACCGACACCGGCGTGGGCAAGACCGTGTTCACCCTCCGCTGGCTGCGCTTCGCGGCGGAAAGCGGCCTGTCCCCCCGCGCCTTCAAGCCGGTGGCGAGCGGCGTGGAGCCCGTCGGCGGCCGCCTCCTCAATCCCGACGTGGCCGCCCTCGCCGACGCGCAGGGCAGGGCGCCCGGCGAGGTGAACTTCGTCACCTGGGAGCGCCCCCTCGCCCCCCTCGCCGCCGCCCGCCTCGAGGGCCGCGAGCCCGACCCCGCGCCCCTCCTCGAATGGTGCCGCGCCCGCATCGCCCCCGACACGGCCTTCGAAGGCGTGGGCGGCCTCTACGTCCCCCTCGCGCGCGGCTGGCACGTCCTCGACCTCATCTGCGAGCTCGCCCTTCCCGCCGTGCTCGTGGCCCGCTCCGGCCTCGGAACCGTCAACCACACCCTCCTCTCCGCCCGCGCTCTCCTCGAATCCGGCACGGAGGTTGCAGGAGTGGTGCTGAGCCGCGAAAATGACCCTCCCGACGAAGCCGCGGTGACGGGATTCGACCTCTTGTGCCGAGAATTGTCACCCCTGCCGGTGCTCGTCCTGCCGCGCCTCTCCGTCGGCGAGCCCCTCCAGCCGCCCGAGAGGGAGACCTTCGAGCGGCTCGCTTCCGCGCTCTCCTGAAAGGGGGACGAAATGAAAGGCGAAGGACGCGAAAGCGGTTTCACCCTCCTCGAGATGACGCTCGTCGTGGCCGCCATCGGCCTCCTCACCGCCATCGCGCTGCCCAACATCCTCATGGCCCGCGAGAAGGCGAAGGAAGTCGTCTGCCGCGCCAACAGGCACACCCTCGAACGCCTCGAACAGCTCTTCGCCCAGGAACACGGCCGCTATTCCTACTCCGTCGCCGAGCTCATGGCCTCCGAGTACTACGCCAACCAGAAGGGCTGTCCCAAGGGCGGAGTGTACTTCTGGGTGGACTTCCCCCAGAACTCCCCCCTCTACCACTCCATCGTGGGCTGCTCCGTCCACGGCATAGACACCACCCAAGAGCAGAACAAGCGGATATTCCCCGTGGTCCTCTTCAGCAGCGACTTCAACGACCCCTCCCAGTGGCGGGTGGTCCGCGGCCGATGGACCATAAGGGACGGCGTGGCCCATGCCGGTCCCAGGGGCGAGAACAGGGCCTTCGCGGGCGACGAGAACTGGACGAACTACGTGGTGGCCGCCGACGCCCGCGTCATCAGGGGCAAGGGGCTCGGAATATACTTCCGCGCCACCGACGTGAAGCGCGTGGACGGCTACATCTTCCAGGTGGACCCCGGCTACGGCAGGGGCTATTTCCTCTTCCGCAAGCTCCGCAACGGCCGCGAGACCCGCCCCTTCGCCCGCGCCAGACCACCGAAGGGCTTCGACTGGTACGCCCCGCACCACATCGAGATAAAGGTCGAAAACGACGTCTTCACCGCCTACGTGGACGGCAAGGAAGTGCTGAAGTCCGCCGACGACGAGTACACCCACGGCATGATAGGGATGCGAACCTGGTGGCGCGCCGAGGCCGAGTTCACCAACATCGAGGTGCGCGAGCCCGACAAGAATAAGAAATGAGCCTTCGGCGCTTTTCTCTCACGGCGGCGCGGCAGGCCTTTATACTTTGCGGGTTCCCTTCCCCTTCCTTTTTCCTTCCGTTCCCCCTCTCCCCCTGACCGGAGGCCGCCCGTGAGACGATTCCTCGCAGCCGTCTTTCTCCTCTTTCCCCTCCTCCTGTCCGCTGGCGGAGCCCCCGCGCCCGCGGAGACGTCCCCCGAACCTTCCCGTCTTCCCGGGCGATTCCTGGGTCCCAACCCTCCCCCGCTGAGGCTGATGCTCTCCGCAGGCCCCAATTCCCTCGAAAGCGCCAAGTTCTCGAAGGGACCCCGGAAGGCGAAGCTCTGCTCGGTGCTGAACGAGCTGCCTTCCATGCGCGCGCAGGCATTCTCCGCCATCGAGAGCAGGCTGGGCATAACCTACACCGACTCCGGCTCCATCAAGATAAAGATGGTGGACGCGGGCGAGAAGCTGGCCCGCGGGACGGGCATCCTCACCGCCCGCCGCACCACCGAGAGGGATCCCCACGGCGGGGAGGTGCTCGTCATAAACCTCTACAACGAGTACGTCCTGAACGGCATCGTCCCCGAGCCCGCCCGCGAGATAGCCCACGAGATGACGCACGCCGTCATGCGCGAACTCATGGGCCGCGAGGCCTACGTCCGCCTCCCCCGCTGGCTCAGGGAGGGGCTCGCCCTCTACGTCGCCCGCCAGGGAGAGGACAGGTTGAGCTTCATCTTCGCAAACGCCGCCTCCGCCCATCCCCACTCCCACCTGAACGGCCTCGAAGGCAAACACTCCTTCAACGACTACGCCGAGGACTACCTCGCCGTCCTCTACATCGCCGAGGTCCACGGAAAGAAGGCCCTCGAGGACTTCGTCTCGCTCGTGGTGAAGGA
>QNBY01000165.1 GCA_003644275.1 Planctomycetota bacterium | reverse complement strand
CGAGCCTCCGCTTCATCCCCCCGCTGTACTCCCGCACGCGCCGCCTCCCCGCGCCGGAAAGCCCCATCTCCTCGAGCGCCTTGTCCGCCCTGTCCGCCCTCTCCGAGCGGGGGACGCCCGCCAGCTCCGCGAACAGAAGCAGGTTGCGCCGCCCGCTCAGCGCCTCGAACAGCGCGGTCTCCTGGGGAACGTAGGCGATGCCCCGCTTGTCCTCCGGCCTCGGCCGCGTCCGCTCCCGCCCCCCTATCTCGACGCGCCCGGAGTCCGGAAACTCCAATCCCGCCACTATCCTTATCAGCGTGGACTTCCCCGCCCCGTTCGGCCCGAGAAGCCCGAAGACCTCGCCGCTCCGAACATCGAGGCTCACCCCCTTCAGCGCCTCCACCTCCCCGAAGCTCTTCCTCAGCCCCTCCACCCGGAGCCGGACCTCGGCTTCAGCCATCGAACCTCTCCAGCACCAGGCAGCAGTTGGCCCCGCCTATGCCGAACGAGTTCTTCAGCGCCGTCCTGAATTCGCCCCGCAACCCTTCGCCCGTAACCACCGAGAGCCCCAGCTCCGGGTCCTGCTCCTCCAGGTTCCGCGTCGGGGGAAGGAACCCGTCCGCGAGCGTCCTCACCGCGGAAACCGTCTCCACGAGCCCCGCAGCGCCCATCAGGTGCCCCAGCGCCCCCTTGTTGGAGGTGACGGGAACGCTCGCCGCCCTCTCCCCGAACACCGCCTCTATCGCCTTCGTCTCTATCCGGTCGTTGTAAACCGTGCCCGTGCCGTGCAGGTTCACGAAGTCCACCTCCGCGGGCTCCTTCCCCGCGGCCTCCAGCGCCCCGCGGATGAGGGCGGTTATCCCCCGCGCCGAGGTGTCCGGCGCGCTCAGGTGGAAGGCGTCGTTGTTTTGGTACGTCCCCGCGACCGCCGCCAGCGGAGGGCGAACCGCGAAGGACGGCTTCGGCTCGCGCGCCAGCACCACCGCCGCCGCCCCCTCCGAGAAAATGGTGCCCTTCCTGTTCGCGTCCCACGGCCTGCAGATGTTCTCCGGCGACATCGCCCGCAGCGAGTGCAGCCCCGAGAACACGTACACGTCCAGCACGTCCCCCGAGCAGGCCACCACGGCGTCGAGATCGGGGTAAACCTCGAGCATCCTCGCCGCCTGGGCGACCACCGCCGCCCCCGAGGCGCACGAGAGCGACACCACCGCCCGCGGCCCCTTCAGCCCGAACGCCCGCGCCGCCGTCTCCGCCAGCGTGCCGAACAGATAGCGCTCCACGGCCGCCGGATCGGGCGCTCCCTCGCCGCGCGCCGCCGTCTCCCTTATCGCGTCCGCGTTGCCGAAGTTCGTCCCCGCCGCGAGCCCCACTCTCACCCCGCCGGGAAGGGGATACAGCCCCGCCTCCTCCAGCGCGTCCCGCACCGCCGAGAGGATGAACAGCCCGCACCTCCCCGCCTCGTCGAGACCGAAACCGAGCTCCGCCGCGGAGCGGACGAGGGCCTCCGTCTCCTCCTCCGGCACCGTCCCGCCCGCCGTGGTGCGGAACCCCTTCAACGCCTCCCATTCTCCCCCCGCCAGCGGGCCGTAACCTAACGGACCCTCCGCGATCACGCGGTTCAGATCGCGGGGATCCCTCGTAAGCGCCGTGACTATTCCCGTTCCGATTATCCAGCTTCGCATCGGCTCTCCTCGCTCCGGGCGATTTTCCCTCCGGGGCTTGACCGCCCGGCTTTCAATAATATAATCCATTTCATGGCGCACGGAAAACAACCGAACCACTCCCCCCGCGGGCCGGAAAAGGTGGACGGCGTCCCCATCTACGACCGCCCCGAGACCAAGAACGTCAGCATGTTCGAAGGCGACGTCCCCCGCCGGAAGGCCGACCCCCTCGCCGTCGCCGTCCTCGCCGTCGGGGCGGTGGTCGTCTCCGTGGGCCTCGTCTGGCTTGCGGCGATAGGCATAGCGAAACTCACCTCCTCCGGAACCGGCGGCCCCAGCCTGGATTTCGAGGCCGGAAAACACTACGCCCTCCAGCTCCGCGTCTTCAGCGGCGACGAGGCCAGGCTCGACGCCGAACGCCTCAAACAGGAACTCGTAAGAGAGGGCAACACCACCGTCAACCTCTTCCTCCGCAAGGGAAAGGGCAAGGTGGTGGTCACCGTCGGGCGATTCACCAGGGGCGAGGAAGCCGAGGCCAGGCTCCTCTACCGAAAGTTCATCGAGGCCTACCCCGACGCCCGTTTCATCGAAGTCCCCTGAGCCCCGCTCCCTCCCCTTTTTGCTTTACAAACGCGCCAATCCGTTATAATCCTTCACCTCGCAATTCCGCATCCACAGGAGGTCGCAATGTCCGTTCACCGGTCATTGAAGATAAGCGCCGGCCTGGTGAAGCACAAGAACGTGCTCACCAAACGCGAGAGGATAGAACGCCTCCGCGCCGACGGCAAGTGGTCCGACGACATGACGGTCTACGGTATGCCCAAGGTCGCGAACCGAAAGGTGGTCGGCAAGAAGAAGAAAAAGAAAGAAGAATAGCCCGCTTCTGAACCCTCTCTCCTGAAACCCGGCGAAACAAAGGGGGAAGCGTGAAGTTCTCGAAACGGTCCGACGCCATCAAGATTTCCGGCATAAGAAAGGTCTTCGAGCTGGGCGCCACCATCGAAGACCCCATCGACCTGTCCATCGGCCAGCCCGATTTCTCCATCCCGGACATCGGAAAGAAAGAGGCGCACAAGGCCATCGACGAGGGCTTCACCCGCTACACGCTCACACAGGGAATCCAGCCCCTCCGCGAGAAGGTCGCCGAGTACTACCGCAGGCTCCACGGCGTCACCTTCGACGAGGTCATGATCACCTGCGGCGTCGCGGGCGGCATCGTCAACGCCTTCTTCGCCCTCCTCGAGGAAGGCGACGAGATACTCGTCCCCGACCCCGCCTTCATGATATACGAGCAGTGGGCCAACTTCCTCGGCGCGAAGGTCGTCAAGTACGACACCTATCCCGACTTCCGCGCCCATCCCGAGCGCCTCGCCGAGCTCGTCTCCCCCCGCACGAAGATACTCATCGTCCTCTCGCCCTCCAACCCCACCGGCGCGGTCTTCACCGAAGACGAGCTCAAACAGATCGCCGCCGTCGCCGACAAGCACGGCGTCCTCGTCATCTCCGACGAGATCTACGACCGCTTCTGCTACGACTCCGAGCCCGTCAGCATATCCCGCTTCTGCGACAACGTGCTCGTCCTCGGCGGGTTCTCCAAGTTCGCCGGTATGCCCGGCATGAGGCTCGGCTACGCCCTCGGCCCGCGCGACCTCATCATGGAGATGCGCAAGATACAGCAGTTCTCCTTCGTCTGCGCCCCCTCCGTCTCCCAGCGCATCGGCGTCGTCATGATGGACTACGACTTCTCCGCCACCCGCGACCGCTACCGCCGCAAGCGCGACATCATCTACGAGGGCCTCAAGGACAAGTACGAGATAGTCAAGCCCGGCGGCGCTTTCTACTGCTTCCCCAAGGTCCCCTGGGGCGACTCCTGGTCCTTCTGCGAGCACGCCGTCAAGCACAAGCTCCTCGTCATCCCCGGCGGCGAGTTCTCCGACCGCTCAACCCACTTCCGCATCTCCTTCGCCACCACCGACGAGAAGCTCCGCCGCGGCGTGGAGATACTCAACTACCTCGCAGACAACCCGCCCGAGGAATTCGCGTAGAATGGCATGAACCGCGCTTTGCTCGCCCTTCTCCTCTTCTTGGCCGTCCTGCCGCTCTCGACGGCGCCGGGAGAAGAGGGAGGGGAGTTGCGTTTCGCCTTCGTCGCCGCCCCCCTCGCCGGTGAGGTGGAGATCACCTTCCTGTTCCGCTCCGGCATGGTGTGCGAGCCCCCCGAGAGCAGGGGCCTATGCCGCGCCGCCTCGCTCGCCCTCGCCCGCCTCGCCGCCGACCGCAACGCGGACGTCCTCTCGCTCGACGCGCGCCTTTCCATCTCCCCCGACGCCGTCGCCTTCACCTTCCTCTGTCCCTCCGCCGACGCGCCGGAGCTCGTCTCCGCCTTCGCCGACGCCCTCCGCGCCCTCCGCGGGAACGGCCCGCCGGACGACCTCCCGGATTCCCCCCCCTGCCGCCTCGACTTCCCCTGCCGTCCCCTCGCCGCCGCCTTCCCCGGCAACGCCCTGTTCG
>QNBY01000164.1 GCA_003644275.1 Planctomycetota bacterium | reverse complement strand
AGTTTTCCGCCCCGCCGGACGAACAACACGCCCTCCGCCGCGGCATTCGCGTCCAGCGGGAACCGCCGGAGCTCCGCGCCGTCACGGGCGAAGACGAGGCTCCCGTCCCGGCACTCGGCGGTGACGCCCTCGGAGCGCTTGTCGGGCGAGAACAACAGAAGCTCGAACTCCCGCCTGCCGCGCAGGAAGACCTCGCAGTCGGAGACGGGACCGTCCTCGATCCAGTACACGCCGTCCACGCAGGCGCAGGCGGGCGAGGCCCACAGGCTCATGTGTTCCTCTTTCCTGAAGGACTTCATGGGGCGCTCCCGCCGCCAGGGCTCCAGGTACTCGCCGTTGGGGCCCACGCGCACGTCGTCGAAATCCACCTCGCCCTCGCCCGAGGCGAACAGGGCGATCCCGCCCCTGCACGCCGCGCCGGGATCGAAGAAGCCGAGCGAGACGCCGTCGAGAAGCACTTCGAGCTCGGAAGGCGAGTTCAGCCTCAAAGTCAGGCGGAACCACTGGCCCTCGTCGGGGAAGCCGCCGCCGAGCACCTTCGCCCGCTCCACCGTCCCGCCGCGGACGCGCTCCACCACCCAGGTGCCGCCCCCGCTCCCGACCCTCTGGGGACGCACGCGGAGCTCCAGCCCGCCGCGCGAGCAGAGGGCGACGCCTCCCTCCACTCTTCCCCTGAAGCGTAGGGCGACCTCGGCGTAGTAGCCCACCCAGAGGGGATCGCCCGCGCTCATGCGCGCCTCCGCGCTTCTTCCCTGCGACAGGTCGCGCTCCACCATCCGCGCCCCCCAGCGGAAGACGCCGGGCACCACGACGAACTTCTCCGTGCGCTTCAGGCCTATCATAACGGTGAGCTCGACGCGCTCGCCGATGCGCTTCTCCGCTTCCGCCAGGGCGTCCGGCGTGGCGGGACGTCCGTCTATGGAGAGTATGGTCATTCCCTCGTCGAGGCCCGCCTTCGATGCGGGCGAGTCCGCGGCGATGCGCTCCACGAACAGCCCGCGGCCGGAGGGTTCCGCCACGACGCCGAAGCCCGTCATCGGGCGGCCCGCCCTGCCCTTCAGGAGCACCTTACCGCCGGGTTCGGGGGCCTCGCCGTTTCCCAGCACGGCCGTGGCGAAGCCGGGGTTGAAGCTTCTGTCGCCGTAATCGAAGCCCACGAGCTTCCAGCGGCCCGCCTCTATCCTCCACTCCCCCGCGCCGGAGGTACGGGAGAAGCGGTCCTCGAAATGCGGAGCGACCAGGGAGCGCCCGCGGAAGCCCTCGGCGGCCCACCAGCGGTCGTAGGCGCGCACCGTAACCGGGGCCGCCGCCTGACTGCCGTCGAGCGACACTATCACCCGCCCGCCCCAGAGGACGACTTCCAGCTCGTGCGCCCCGGCGGAGAGAGCCGGGGATTCCTTCAGCAGGTACGCCTTGCCGCGCTGCCGCCGGTAGAGCTCCAGCCGGTCGGACCCGGCCGTGACCGCGAAGGCGTCGTCGCCCCCCCCGAGCGCGGCGAGGAGCCTGCGGCCTTCCGCGGGAGGCTCGAAGCGGCCGGTGATGACGAAGCCGAAGCCTTCCAAGGCGGAGGCGGAAGCGGTGAGGGCCTTTTCGGCCTGGGTGGGGAAATCGGCCTCGCGGGAGGTGACGACGGGCGTCGGGCTCTCGTTTCCGCCTCCCGGCGGTCCCTGCCTGAGGGCGAGGAAGACCGCCACGGCGACGGCGAGGGCGAGCAGGGCCGCGGCGACGTGCCTCACGGTCCCTCCCTCAACGTCTTGGACATGGGCCTTATGTCGTCCCTCATCTCGTAGCCGAGTTTACGGTAGAACTCAGTGACGCCGCGGTTGCGCCGCTCGATGAAGAAGGTGATCTTGACCACGCCCATGTCGCGGAAGCGGCGTTCGAGCTCCGCCATGAGGGCCCGCCCCACGCCGCGGCGACGGCGGCCGGGCTCTACGGCGAGGTGGTGGACGAAGCCGCGGCGGCCGTCCCAGCCGCCCATGACCGCCCCGATCACCGCGCCGTCTTCCTCGGCCACGAGGCAGGTCCCGGGGTTGCGGCGCAACATGCGCTCGACCTCCTCCCGCTCGTCGGAGAGGGAGAGGGTCAGGTCGCAACGCTTCCACAGCGCCCGCACGGCGTCGTAGTCCGAGGGTAGGAACTCTCTTATCCTCATCGCAGAAAAGTTTACGCCCCTCGCGGATGACCGCAAGGGGCGCGTCTTTCTCCCTCCGGGGAAGACATCCCCGGTCTCCCGCCGGTCAGGTCTTGTACTTCTTGCCGAAGACGCGGTTCTTGAGAATCTCGCGCTTCAGGTGTGCGATGGCGGAGGTGGGATCGAGGTCCTTCGGGCAGGCCCTCTGGCAGTTGAAGATGGTGTGGCAGCGCCATACGCCGTCCAGGCCGTCCACGAGGTCGAGGCGCGTCTCGTAGGCCTTGTCGCGGGTGTCGGCCACGAAGCGCCACGCCTTCAAGAGTGCGGCGGGGCCGAGGTAGCCGCTGTCGGTGAAGGTCATGGTGCAGGACGCCGAGCAGGCGCCGCAGAGGATGCAGTCTATGGTGTTGCCGAGCTTCTCGCGCTCGTCCTGCGTCTGCGGCAGTTCCTTCTGGCCCTCCACCACGGCGCCGGGCTGGAGGAAGGGCTGGATGTAGCGGTACTTGCGCCAGAACTCCGTCATGTCCACTATGAGGTCCTTCAGGACGGGCATGTTGGAGAGTGGCCGAATCTTCACCGGCGGCCTGAGGTGGAGGACCTGTGTCTCGCAGGCGAGGCGGTATCGGCCGTTTATGTGCATGGCGCAGCTCCCGCACACCCCGGCGCGGCAGGAAGACCTGAAGGCGAGCGAGCCGTCCAGGTAGTCCTGGATGTAGTACAGCGCCGAGAGGACGGTCGTTCCCTTCTCGCAGGGGACGGTGTATTCCTGGAAGCGCGGAGCCTCGTCCGTCTCCGGGTCGTAGCGGAATATCTTGAATTTCACGTCTGGCATGGCTGCTCCCTCAGTACTTGCGCTCCTTGGGCTCCCAACGTCCGAGCGTCACCGGCTTGTAGTCCAGCTTCACGCCCTGGGGATCGTAATGGGCGAGCGTGTGCTTGAGCCACTTCTTGTCGTCGCGGGTCTGGAAGTCGAGGCGGTAGTGGGAACCCCTCGATTCCTCGCGGGCGAGCGCGCCGGCGACGAGGGCCTCCGCCACGTCGAGGTTGCCCTTGAGCTCCATCGCCCAGATGAGGTCCCAGTTCCAGCGGCGGCCTTTGTACCTTATCTTTATGCGGCGGAAGCGTTCCTGGAGTTCCTTCACCTTGTCCAGGGCGGCGGTGAGGCGTTCTTTGTCGCGGAAGACGCCCACCTTCTCCACCATCATGCCGGTGAGTTCGTCCCGAATCTTCGCGGGGAGTTCGTCGCCGTCGCGGCCGAGCAGCTCCTCGACGAAGGCGAAGTCCACCTTCGCGGCGCTCTCGGCCTTGGCGGGATCGGAAGCGCCGCCGCCGAGGACGTATTTCGCGGCGCTCTCGCCCGCTATCTTGCCGTACACCACCGTCTCGAGCAGGGAGTTTCCGCCCAGGCGGTTCGCGCCGTGCACCGAGACGCAGGCCGCCTCGCCCGCGGCGAACAGGCCTTCGACGGGGGTCTTGGCGTCGATGTCGGTGTCTATGCCGCCCATTGTGTAGTGGGTGCCCGGCTGGACGGGGATGGGCTCCTTGATGGGGTCCACCCCGGCGAAGTTTATGGAAATGTCGCGGATGCCGGGCAGGCGGGTCATTATCTTGCGGGCGCCGAGGTGGCGCAGGTCGAGGTGGACGTACTCCGCGTTGTTCTTGCCGAAGCCGCGGCCCGCCAGCAGCTCGCGGGTTATGTTGCGCGCCACTATGTCGCGCGGGGCCACCTCCATGGCCTTGGCGGAGTCGGAATAGTTCTTGAGGAACCGCTCGCCCTTGTTGTTGAGCAGGTAGCCGCCCTCGCCGCGGCAGCCTTCGGTCATGAGGATGTTCGTGCCGAACAGCGAGGTGGGGTGGAACTGGATGAACTCCATGTCCTTGAGCGGCACGCCCTTCCAGTAGGCCATCGCGACGCCGTAGCCGGTGCTGATGAGGGCGTTCGTGGTGTTGGCGTACATGCGGCCGGAGCCGCCGGTGGCGACGATGACGGCGTCGGCGCGGATGACGTCCAGCTCGCCGGT
>QNBY01000163.1 GCA_003644275.1 Planctomycetota bacterium | reverse complement strand
GCGACGGTGTTCAGGAGCGCCGCGCTGGTGACGAGGTCGGTGGAGGTGGATCTTCCCGCGGGCGTCACGGTGGTGAAGGTGACGGACCTTCCGCCGAACGTGGAGCCGTCCAACACGGTGGTGGAAGGGAGCGGCGATTTCACCATCCTCGCCGACGAGATACGCGACACCTGGGTGGAGAAGGCGGCGGGCGAAGAGGTGAAGGAGCTGTCGGCGAGGCTGGAGGAGCTCGACAAGGAGATCGCCGAACTTGACGTGCGCATAGACGAGGCGGCGAAGCGGGCGGAGCTGTACCGGCGGATGACGCCGTCCTTCCCGAAGGAGGGAGACAAGACGTTCGACACGCTCACCGCGGAGGACTGCAAGCGGCTGCTCGACACGGCGGAGAGCGGGATGCGCTCCGCCCTGCAGGAGGCGATAGAGCTCAAGGACAAGCGCAAGAAGGCCGCGGACGAGCGGGACGCCGTTCGCAAGAGGCTGAGGCAGCTCGGCGGCAAGCGGCGCACCAAGACCGTGCTGGTGACCGTGAAGGCCGCGCGGGCTGGGAAGGGGACGCTGAGGATAGTGTCCTTCTCCGGCGACTGCCGCTGGACGAGCAGCTACGATGCGAGGCTCGTGAACGAGAACACCTGCGAGGTGAGCTACTACGCGGACGTCACGCAGCGGAGCGGCGAGGAGTGGAAGGGCGTGAAGCTGACCCTCTCCACCGCCGACGTGGCGTCGCTGGTGCTTCCTCCGGTGCTGAAGAAGTGGGCGCTGAACCTGCGCGAGGCCGCCGAGAAAGGAGTGACGGCCGCGCCGCGGGCCCCGATGGAGAACGCCGCCAAGTTCGACCGTCCGGCCAAGCCGTGGGGCGGAGGGGAGCGCGGAGAGCGCGTGGCCGACACCGCCGCCAGGCGGGGAGGCGGCGGCGTGGTGGTGGAGTTCACCGTGCCCGGAGCGGTGGACATACCGCCGGCCGCCACCCGCAGGCTGCTGGTGAAGAAGCTCACCTTCACGGGGAAGCTCGAGCGCGAGGTGATGCCGCGGGTGCAGCCCTACGCCTTCGCGGTGATGGAGACGACGAACGACAGCGAGTATCCCCTTCTGCCCGGCGAGATGCGGGTGTTCACCGGCAACGAGCTGATAGGGTCGCGTTCCTTCCCGCTGGTGATGCAGGGCGCGAAGATGAAGCTGTACTTCGGCACGGATCCCGCCATCGAGGTGAAGTACCGGCCCGTGAAGCACAAGGAGGACAAGGGCCGCAAGACGCGGGAGATAGAGTTCGAGTGGATAATGGAGATCACCAACCGCCGCTCCGAGGCCGTGGCGGTGAAGGTGATAGACGCGCTTCCCAGGCCGGCCATGGACGAGATAAGGGTGCGCTCGGTCAAGATAAGGCCCAGGCCGGACAACGACTACGAGGAGGACCCCTACAGGCTCGTGAAGTGGAGCGTGACGCTGCAGCCGTCCGAGAAGAAGGTCTTCACGGTGTCCTTCAAGCTGACGGCGCCCTCGGACGTCGAGTTGAGCTGGCAAGGCCCCTGGGCGGGAGGTGTGCGATGAAAAGGTACGTGACGGCGTTCGTCTTGTTGCTGGCCGCCGCGTGTCTCTGCCGCGCCGCGTGGGCGGAGGAGGCTCCGGCGGTGGTGAAGCCGCTGGTGGAGCGGATAACCGTCCTGACCGACAGGGCGGCGGTGGAGCTCGGCGCCGAGGTGGAGATACCGGCCGGCGAGTCCACCATCCTGCTGGACCCGGTGTTCCCGACGCTGGACACCCTCTCCATACGGGCGGGAGTCGAGAGCGACGGCCCCGTAACGGTGCTGGGGCTCGACTTCACGCGGGTTCCCACGCCCAAGCCGCCGGTGGAGACGTACAACGACCTTCTGGCGCGGATAGAGGCGCTTCAGAAGGAGAAGAGGCTGCTGGAGACGGACAAGGCGATATACGAGACGCTCTCTAAGAACGTGACCGCCATGCTGGACGGGATGCGGAAGGTGCTGGCGCTGAACGCGGGGCGGGGCAAGGCGTTTCCGTCCGACGTGCAGGAGCGGCTGGACTTCCTGAGCGCCCGGAGGCTCGACTACGGGCTGAAGCTCGCCCGGACCAAGCGAAGCATCTCCGATCTGAGCAAGAAGATAACGGCGCTCCAGAACAAGCTCCGGACGCTGTACGGCGCGATGAACCGCGACCGCACGGTGATAGCGGTGCACGTGAGCGCGCAGGCGGCGACGAGCGGGCGCGTCGCGGTGAAGTTCCTCGTCCCGTACTGCGGCTGGGCGCCTTCCTACGAGGTGAACTGCGACTCGAAGAGCGGCAAGCTCTCCGTGCGCTATTCCGCCACGGTGATACAGCGGACCGGCGTGGACTGGGACGGCGTGGAGGTGACGCTCGCCACGGCCTCGCCTATGACGGCGCTGGTTCCGCCCGAGCCCGCTCCGTGGGTGGTGGGCAAGGCGGTTCCGGAGCGCGAGCTCTTCGCGGTCGACAAGAAGCTCAGGAAGGGCAAGAAGCGGGCCGAAGCGGCGTTCGGGAAGAATGAGGAGGCCGAGGCGGAGGACCGCGGGGTCCCCGAGGCTTCCTACGCGACGGCCCGCGCGTCGAAGGAAGGAGCGCTGGGCGTGTCGTTCGCCATGCCGGAGAGGCTGTCGCTCAAGAGCGGCGTTCCGAAGACGGTGGTGGTGGGCTTCCTGGAGGTGGACACCGCCATCGTGAGGACCGTCGTTCCGCGCGTCTCCACGGCGGTCTATCTCACCGCCGAGGGGAAGAACACCACGTCCTTCCCGTTGCTGCCCGGCCCGGCGCGGTGCTTCATGGACGGCATGCTGACGGGCGTCACCCGCCTGGCCGCGGCGGTGCCGCCGGGAGGGAAGCTGAAGCTGCCGCTCGGCACGGACAGGCGCATCAAGGTGGTTCGCAAGACGGTGGAGGACAAGTTCGACGAGCGCAGCAAGACCATACGCCACTACTACACCTGGCGGATGGAGATCACGAACGCCTCGGACGAGAAGGCGACGCTGAAGCTGAAGGACCAGGTGCCGGTGGCGCAGAACGACGACATCCGGGTGAAGGTGACGGAGCTGTCGCCCAAGCCGGACGAGCGGACGCCGGAAGGCATACTGACCTGGGAGCTGGAGCTCGATCCCGGCGGGAAGGCCGTGGTGGAGATAGGGTTCTACATAGAGTATCCCAAGGGGATGATACTCATCCGGGAGTAACGAGGGACACGTTCTCCCCCTTCGTCCTGCGGCGCGGGAGGCGGAAGCCTCCCGCGCCCTCTTTTTCGGGCCGCGGGCCTATTTCTTCGCGACCTCCGCGAGCGGGATCGGGCGGAACTTCGCCTCGAAGCCGCGGGGGAAGAAGCGGACGGGGAGGGTGGAGTCGTCGGGGAGGGGCTCCATGTCGGAGTCGAGGAACTCCCAGGCCACCCAGAAGTCCTTGCTCTCGACGCCCTTGCCGGCCTGGATGAAGGCGGAGAAGGGCATCCAGCGCCAGAAGCGGTCGGCCGCGCCGTCGCTTCGGTCGAAGACGAAGGTGAGGACGTTGCAGGCGTTATCGTCCCGCCGCACTTCGAGCAGGCCCTCTTTCAGCAGGACGAAGCGGAGGGGGAAGTAGGCGAACTTCACGCGTTCCGCGGACAGGGGGGCGGGGGCGTATATCCTGAGCGCGCAGGCCGCCGGGGGCACCATGATGCCCGTCGCGCCGCCGCCGTAGTAGCCGTAGCGGGGGCCGGGGGCGTTGAGGTCCTCGGGCGAGGGGTAGGGGAAGGTGAAGCCGCCGCCCACTTCGAAGGGCGTCTCGCCCCGCTCGAGGAACTGAGGAGCGGCCTTCAGTATCCGGGCGTCGAGCCCGAGCAGGCGGCAGAGTTCCGGCCAGCCCTGTCTTTCCTTCACGGCGGTCATATCGCGCAGGACGGCGAAGCCGCCCAGGCTCCCCTGGTATTCCCAGCCCTTCTCGGAGAGGATGTCGAGCTGCACGCCGAGCCAGGCCGCCTTCCAGGAGCGCAGGGCGGCCTGCGGGGAGGCGGAGTTGAAGAAGGGGAGGGTTCCGCCGCGCTTGCGGTGGCGGAAGGCGAGCTCCTGCCTGAAGGCGTCGTCGAGGTCTATCAGGATGCGGCCGGTGGCGGGCTGCCAGTAGTTGCCGTAGAGGGCGTCGCGGAGCATGGCGGGCGAAGCGG
>QNBY01000162.1 GCA_003644275.1 Planctomycetota bacterium | reverse complement strand
GGCCACTATGTCGCCCGCGCGGACCTGCTTCATGGCCTCGCGGCGGTCGGCGTGCATGCGGTATATCTGGGAGACGCGCTCGAACTTGCCCGTGCGCGGGTTGAACAGCCTCATGCCCTGCTTCAGCGTGCCGCTGTAGACGCGCAGGAAGGTGAGGTCGCCGGTGGGGTGGAAGATTATCTTGAAGGCGAGCGCCGCGAGCGGCTCGGAGGGGTCGGGGCGGCGCTCCTCCTCCTTGCCGGTCTTGGGGTTTATGCCCCGCACGGGGGGAACGTCCAGCGGGGAGGGGAGCAGGTCCACTATGCCGTCGAGCAGCGGCTGCACGCCCTTGTTGCGCAACGCGCTTCCCACGAACAGCGGCACGCCCTTGAAGGCCACGGTGACGCGCCTGAGGGCCGCGAGAAGCTCCTCGGGCGAGGGATCTTCGCCTTCAAGGAACTTCTCCAGTATGACGTCGTCCAGGTCGGCGAGCCTCTCCACCAGCTCCTCGCGGCGGAGCTCCACCTCGTCGCGGTGCTCGTCGGGTATCTCCACCTCCTCGACGCGCGCGCCGAGCTCCTCCTCCGGGAAAACCAGGGCGCGGCGGCGGACGAGGTCGAAAACGCCCTTGAAGGACGATTCCGCCCCCCAGGGCATCTGGACGGGCAGGGGCAGCACGCCGAGCCTCTCGCGCATGGACTCCACCGTGCGCTCGAAGCTCGCGCCGACGCGGTCCATCTTGTTGGCGAAGGCGATGCGGGGGACGCGGTACCTGTCGGCCTGGCGCCAGACGGTCTCGGACTGCGCCTCGACGCCCTCCACGGCGTCGAAGATCACCACCGCGCCGTCGAGCACCCTGAGCGCGCGCTCCACCTCGGCGGTGAAGTCCACGTGGCCGGGGGTGTCGATGATGTTTATCATCTTGCCCCGCCAGAAACAAGAAGTCGCCGCGGCCGTTATGGTTATGCCGCGGCGTCTTTCCTCTTCGAGATAGTCGGTTACGGTGGTGCCCTCGTCCACCGAACCCATCCTGTGCTCCTTGCCCGTGTAGTAGAGGATGCGTTCGGTGGTGGTGGTCTTGCCGGCGTCGATGTGCGCGATGATGCCTATGTTGCGTATGTCGGATATCTCGACGTCCGACGGGGGCTGCACGGCGCACCCCCTCGATCAGCCGAAGTGCGCGAAAGCCTTGTTGGCCTCCGCCATCTTGTGCGTGTTCTCACGCGTGGTGTAGGCGGCGCCCTCCTTGTGGTACGCATCTATGAGCTCGGAAGCGAGTCTCTGGGCCATGGGGCGGCCCTTCTTCTTCCTCGCGGCCTGGAGTATCCAGCGGATGGCGAGCGTCTGGCGGCGCTTGGGGCTCACCTCGACGGGGACCTGGTAGGTCGCGCCGCCGATGCGCTTGCTCTTGACCTCGAGGATGGGGCTCACGTTCTTCACGGCCGTCTCGAAGACCTTGAGAGGATCCTCGTCCTTGATCCTCTTCTCGATGATGGAGAGGGCCTCGTAGAAGATGCGCTCGGAGACGGATTTCTTGCCCTTCCACATCATGCAGTTGATGAACTTGGAGACGAGGACGCTGCCGTAGCGGGCGTCGGGTGTTATCTTTTCCCTGAGTGCCTTTATCTTGTTCATGGCCGCCCTCTGTTACTTGGGACGCCTTACGCCGTACTTGGAACGGCTCTTGCGCCGGTTCTCGACGCCCTGGGTGTCCAGGGTGCCGCGGATGATGTGATAGCGGACGCCGGGGAGGTCCCTCACCCTGCCGCCCCTGACGAGGACGATCGAGTGTTCCTGCAGGTTGTGGCCCTCGCCGGGAATGTAAACCGTGACCTCCTTGTTGTTGGAGAGCCTCACCCTCGCTATCTTGCGGAGAGCGGAGTTCGGCTTCTTGGGGGTCATGGTCTTCACCTGGAGGCACACGCCCCGCTTCTGCGGGCATCTATCGAGCACCGGCGACTTGCTTCGCTGCGGTTGCTTCTTCCTGGGTTTTCTGACCAACTGGTTTATGGTCGGCATTTTTCCTCCGATTCGACTCGTTCGACAGGGAGCGGTATTTTAGCCGCTTTCTCCCGATTTCAAGGCAAAAGCTACCCCGCGGCGCCCACCTCGGCGAAGTCTTCCTCGTCCTCCACGGGGCATTCGACGGGCTCGCCCTTGTACTCCACGGCGCCCTCCAGGAAGCGGGAGAAGCCGGTTCCGGCCGGGATGATGTGGCCGACGATGACGTTCTCCTTGAGGCCGCGCAGGGGGTCGAACTTGCCCGCTATGGCCGCGTTGGTGAGCACCTTGCTCGTCTCCTGGAAGGAAGCCGCGCTGATGAAGGACTCGGCGTTGACGCCCTGCTTCATGATGCCCTTCAGGGTGGGGAGGAAGGTGGCGGTGTGGCGTCCCTCGGCGGCGGCGCGGGCGTTTATCTCCGCTATGTGGTTGCGGAAGACCTCCTGGTTCGGGAGCAACTCGGTGTCGCCGGGGTCCTGCACGATGACCTTGCTGAACATCTGGCGGATGATTATCTCTATGTGCTTGTCGTTGATGCGGACGTTCTGGCTGCGATAGACGCTCTGTATCTCCTCGAGCAGGTAGTTCTGGAGCCGCTCGGGGCCGGAGACGCGCAGCAGGTCCTTCGGGTCTATGGGGCCGTCCGTGAGGGGGTCGCCCGCCTCGACGCGGTCGCCGGTCTGCACGAGCAGCCTCCGGCCCTGGGGGACGCGGTAGCTGCGGTCGAGCTCGGGACCGCCCTCGGCGTGGATGATTATCTCCCTCTTCTTGTTGCGGAGGGCGCCTATCTCCACCGTGCCGCTTATCTCCGCTATCTCCGCCTTGTCCTTCGGGGTGCGGGCCTCGAAGAGCTCCTGGACGCGCGGCAGGCCGCCGGTGATGTCCTGCGTTCCCGCTATCTCGCGCGGCGTCTTGGCTATCTCCATGCCCTTCAAGAGCTCCTCGAACGGCTGGGCGCTTATGACGGACTTCTCGGGCAGGTTGTACACGATGCTGGACTGGTAGGCCACGATGCCCACTTCGTTGAGGCGGAGCGAGAGGAGCTTCTTGAGCCGCTCCTCCTGGGACAGGTCGTCGCCGGGCGGGAGGGAGATGCGGCCGTCCGCCTTGTCCTTCGAGCCGGCCGCATGGACGGTGAGGCGGTAGCCCGCGGGGACCGTGACGGTCTCGAGCACCTTGCCCTTCTCGTCCACTATCTCCACCTCGCCCTCGGCCTCGACGTGCTGCTCGCTGCCGCGCTCGGTGAGCGTCGCGCTCTTGTTGACGAGGAAGCCTGCGTGCTTCGCGCGCACCGCCTGGATGACCTCCACCTGCGGCTGCTTGTCGCCGCGGTGCTCGATGATGCGTATGGAGACCTGGCCGGTGCGCTGGTCGCGCTCGACCTTGACGGTCTCGTCCACCACGAAGTCCACGAAGCGCACCATGCCGTCGCGCTCGGTGAGCAGCGGCGTGGCGTGGATGTTGCGGCTGAAGAGGGCCTGGCGCACGCGCACCCTGTCGCCCTCCTCCACCTTGAGGTGGGCGGCCTGCTGGACGGGGTAGCGCTCGATCTCGCGGCCGCGGTCGTCGAGCAGGATTACCGCGCCCCTGCGGCTTACCACGAGGTACTTGTCCTTCTCCTCGAAGGTGATGCGGAGCCGTTCGGCGTGCTCGGGGGTGAGTTCCACGAGGTCGAGTCCCTCGAACTTCACCGTGCCCGCCCTGCGCGCGCGCACCACGGGGTCGCGCCTGCCCAGCGCCGCCGTGCCGCCGATGTGGAAGGTTCGGAGGGTGAGCTGAGTGCCGGGCTCGCCGATGGACTGCGCCGCTATGATGCCCACCGCGGTGCCGAGCTCGACCATCTTGCCCATGGAGAGGTCCGCCCCGTAGCACTTCGCGCAGATGCCGTGCGGGGCCTCGCAGGTGAGGGGCGAGCGCACGATGATGCTGGGGAACATGTCCTCTATCTGCTTCGCCTTCTCCATGGTGATGAGCTCGTTTTCCCTGACGATTATCTCGTCGGTGATGGGATCCACGATGTTGTCCCTGGCGACGCGGCCCACGATGTTGTCCGCCAGCGAGACCACTTTTTCCTCGCCCTGGAAGACGGCCTCCTTCTTGATGCCGTTGCGGGTGCCGCAGTCGTCCATGGTGATGACGACGTCCTGGCCCACCTCCACGAGGCGCCTGGTGAGGTAGCCGGAGTCGGCGGGCTTGAGGGCGGTGTCGG
>QNBY01000161.1 GCA_003644275.1 Planctomycetota bacterium | reverse complement strand
CCCGTCGCCTGCTCGGGCGACATGTACTCCGGCGTCCCCGCTATTATCCCCTCCCGCGTCAGCCCCGGAAGGTCGTGCGCCTTCGCCAGCCCGAAGTCCATCAGCACCGCCCGCCCGTCGCGGCAGATCATTATGTTCGACGGCTTCACGTCCCGGTGCACGAGCCCGGCCTTGTGGATCGCCCACAGCGCCTTCAGCACCTGCGCCGTTATCCGCCAGGTGGTGTCCACGTCCAGAGGGGCCTCGCGGTCTATGAGCTCGTCCAGCGTCTCACCCTCCAGGTACTCCATCGCCATGTAGTGGTAGCCGTCCTCCGTGCTCCCTATCGAGTACACGTGGATGAGGTTCGGGTGGCTCAGCGCCGCCAGGAAGCGCGCCTCCCGCGTGAACCGCTCCACGAAGTTCGAGTCCTTCGACAGAGACGGCGCGAGCACCTTCACGGCCACCGGCCGGTCCAGCTCCTCCTCGTGCGCCAGAAACACCGTCCCCATCCCCCCGCTGCCGAGGATGCTCGTGAGCCGATACGGTCCGAAGTACCTGCCGGTGAGATGTTCCATGCCCACGATTATAAGGTCTTGCGCCCGCCGCGAAAGTCCCCTTTTCCCCCTCCCCACGAAAAAAGGGACCGGCCGCCGAGCCGGTCCCCTTCGCTCTTCTCCTGGTTACCCCGCCAGGATTCGAACCTGGAACAAGGGAACCAAAATCCCTTGTGTTACCAATTACACCACGGGGTAGGCCGCAGGAATTATAGGCTCCTGTCCCCTCCCGTCAACGGGTCCGGCCCCCTCAGGGCAGCCGGTCCAGCAGGTACACGCCGGTGTATATCTCGTCCTCGCCCGCCGTTATGCCGTACCACGTCTCGTCCGCGGCGTAGTCGTAGTACCCCGCCGCCCGTATCGAGTACACCCGGAAGACCGCCCCGTCCAGGTCGTCCCACTCCCCCACGTTCACCTCGAAGTACCCCCAGGCGTCCGTGTAGCCCAGGTACAGCCCCGACTCGTCGCTGCACTCCACCAGCACCTCCGCCCCGGCCACCGGCAGCCCCGTCTCCGCGTCCTTCACGTAGCCCGTCACGTACCTGTCGAACGACCATATACGGACTTCCACCTCCACCTCGTCCGTGCACGCCGCCGAGAGCCCGGCGAGCAGAACCAGGGCGGCGAGGGCGAGGACGCTCGTCGCGCGACGACGTCTGCAGATCATCTTCGTCACCTCCTTCACCCCTCTGACGCGCCTCCCCCCGGTCTTCTTGAAAAAAATGACGTTTCCGTTTACGCCCGTCGGGTATTGTAGAATAGGAAGGTTTCCATTTCCCGGAGGTTTCCCTTGCGCCGCAGACTGTCCTGCCTGTTTGTCGTATTCGCCCTTCTTCTCCTGCTGCCCGCCGGTCTCGCGGCCGGACTGCAGAAGCCGCACGTGGACAAGGTGCACGGGTTCTCCATCCGTCTCCCCTCGCGCTGGGAGACGCAGCCCCTGCCCGCGCCCACCGACTACGAAGCCCTCGGCCTCGACCCCGAGGCGGCCGACCTCCTGAAGAACGACAAGGTGACGCCCCTCCTCATCTACAAGGGACCGCAGGGCTGCGAGTTCCGCCTCTTCAAACTCGACGCCGCCGGCCTCGACGAGGCCGTCTCCCTCGTCAAGGACTTCGCCGCTCTCCAGGGCGACAAGAACCTCGTCTCCGAGGAAGACTTCCGCCTCTCCGACAGGAAGACCAAGGCCAAGTACCTCCTCTACAAGCGCAAGAGCCGCTGGAGCAAGGGCGAGTGGAACAACTGCTACTTCGTCGCCTTCAACTCCAACGGCGCTTTCCTCCTCTACTACTCCTGGTTCTCCACCTACCGCCAGTACCGGAAACAGGTGCTCGACAGCGCCCGCTCCTTCTCCTGGGTGAAGAAGACCGCCCGCCCCGCGCCCGAGATCGATCCCCGCGTGGACCTCCCCCCCGGCTGGAAGGTGTACGAGTCCGAGAACTACATCATCCAGTACAACTGCTCCGACCGCCGCAAGGTGGCCGAGTTCGCCGCCCGCATAGAAAAACTCCACAAGGCCCACGTCTCCGTCCTCCCCCCCAGGCCCGACCTGGAAAAACTCCGCCCCCGCAAGCAGTGGCGCAAGTTCGTCATAAAGTACTTCAAGGACCGCAAGGGATTCCAGGGCTACGCGGGCGACCAGGGCGTCTGGGGCGCCGCCGCCTACTACAGCCCCACCCAGGGCGAGATAGCCTTCTACCTCACCGGCTGGACCAAGCAGACCCTCTGCATCCTCTACCACGAGTGCACCCATCAGTACCTGCACACCTTCGTCGGCGGGCCCCGCGTCCCCTTCCACATCTGGATAGACGAGGGCCTCGCCGAGTACTTCTTCGCCGCCGGAATGGGGGAGGGCGACTCCATAAAGCCCGGCACCATCCACAAGGAAGCCTTCAACACCGTCAGAAGCGCCATCAGAGGCGGAAGGCCCCGCCCCCCCATCCCCATAGCGAAGCTCATCAAGATGACTCAGGCCCAGTACTACCGCCTCGGCCGCTTCGCCTACAACCACGGCTGGGCGCTCGTCCACTTCCTCCTCCACTCCGGCGACGAGCGCTACGCCCGCGTCATCCCCACCTACTTCTACACCATCCAGGAACTCGCCTTCCCCATCCTCGAGAAGCTCTCCAAAGCTGGAATGAACGTCAACCGCGGCGGCGGGGACGCCCCGGAGGTTGACGCCTCCGCCCGCCAGGCGCTCACGGCCGAGCTCCGCAAGGTCAAGGACACGGCCCTCGAAAAGGCGTTCGAGGGCATAGACATGCAGAAACTCCAGAAGGACTGGGAGGACTTCTACCGCTGAGCCCGCCTCCTCACCCCTCCCTTTGACGCCCGCGGACCGCCGCGAATAATATCCCTCCCCTCGTTCCCCGGAGGTGAGAGATGAGCCGCGGGCCGCTCTTCCCCGTCGAGGTGTTCCCCGGCGTCCGCAACCGCCTCCGCCGCTCCGCCGCCCGCCCCTCCCGCCTGTCGCTCCCCGTCTGGGAGGGCGGGCCCGCCTTCAGGGAGGACGAACGATGAAGCTCACCGATTCCGAAAAGCGCATCCTCGACGGCGCGGAGGGCGACTGGAAGGCGAAGGCCCTCGATTTCGTCGTCCGATTCGGAGAGGCGTTCGGCGCCGAGAGGCTCGTGGACGTCTCCTACGTCCACTATCCCGCCGAGATGTCCATCTACCGCGGCATGGTGGAGGACCTCCTCGAATACGCCGCCGGCGGCGCCCGCGTCGCGGTCCCCACCACCACCTCCACCCTCGCCTGCGACCTCGACCGCCACGCCTCCCTCGGCTGCCCCGAACCCCTCGCCCGCCTCCAGGCCGCCGTGGTCCCCGCCCACCGCAGCATGGGCATACTCGGCACCTACACCTGCACCCCCCAGTTCCTCGGCTTCGTGCCGCCCAAGGGCTCCTTCATAGTGAGCGTCGAGTCCTCCGCCATCATCTACTTCAACTCCGTGCTCGGCGCCCGCACGAACCGCGGCGGCTTCCTCACCCGCTATTCCGCCGTCACCGGCAAGTACCCCCTCATGGGCTATCTGCTCGACGAGAACCGCCGCGGCACCCATCTCGTCCGCGTCCGCCTCTCCCCCGGCAGATTGCGGGAGGACCGCGACTACTCCGCCCTCGGCTTCCTCGTCGGCGAGGCCGTCGGCGGCGAGGTCCCCGTCTTCGACCGCCTCGGCTCCCCCACCTGGACCTCCCTCCTCGCGCTCGGCGCGGCCCTCGCCACCTCCGGCTCCGTAACCCTCTACCACGCCCCGCCCCACACCGCCGAGGCCCCCACCGTGGAGGCCGCCTTCCGCGGCGCCGAGCCCCGCGAGATCATAGAGGTGACCGACCGCGACCTCGACGCCGTCGCCGCCCGCCTCACCGACCTCTCCCCCGGCGACCCCGTGGACTTCGTAACCCTCGGCTGTCCCCACTACGGGCTGGAGCAGCTCCGCCTCCTCTCCGCCTGGTTCCGCGAGCGCAAGGCCCGCGTGGCGGAGCACGTCCGCTTCTGGGTGTGCACCAACCGCGCCGTCCGCCGCGCCGCCGAGTGGGAGGGAATCCTCGGCCCCATAGAGGACGCGGGCGCCGTCGTCGTGGCCGACAGCTGCCCCGTCGAGAGCCACATGCGCCTCTCCACCTGCAGGGAGTACGGCCTGCCCGCCCCCAACGT
>QNBY01000160.1 GCA_003644275.1 Planctomycetota bacterium | reverse complement strand
CTGTACACCCTCGAGAACTCGGAGGTGAACTTCGTGGCGGTGCCGCCGATGGGGATTCCCTCGGTGGCGTCCACGCAGTCGGTGTAGCTGTAGTAGTAGGTAACGCCCCCGTTGAAGGTCCACGGGTTCGGCGGATACACCACCGAGAGGGTGGGGGGAGTCGCGGAAGCGGCTATGTCTATAACGCCTCCCATGGGCTCGGCGGGAAGGGTGAAGCCGTCGAAGATCAGGTTCTGGACGTTGATGGTCACCTCGCACCACTTGCTGACCTTCGAGCCGGACAGCGCCCTCGCGCGCACCTTGAAGGCGATGTCCGAGAAGGAGCGGGTGTCGATGGAGACCGTCCAGCCGTCCGAGCCGTCGGTGTCCGTCGGGAGGTCCGTCCAGTCCGTGTCGCCGGTCTTCTTGTACTGCCACTCCACGGAGGTGGGCTCGTAGCCGGTCAGGCCGCCCGCGTCGGCGGTGAGCTCGAGGATGCCGCCGTTGGGATTGTCGGGATCGAAACCAGTGATCTCGTTCACCCATACCTCGGGCACAGTGAACGAGATGTCGTCTATCCACGCTCCGTCGAAGTAATAAGGGTCGGTGTTGGCCTTGAAGCGTATGTACTTCGTGTTGGCCGGGATGGTGACTGTGGCCCAAGCGCCGAAAACGTATTGCCTGCTGCTCTTTATGGTTATGTTCGTCCACGTGCTGCCGTCGCTCGAATGTTGCACGTAGAGAGTCGAGTAGGCGAGGTAATACCAGAACTTCAGCGTTCCGGCCCCCGCCGTGGCGGTGGAGAAGGTCCTCTTGAGGTAGAAGTCGTAGTACGAGAAGGAGCCATAGGTCCAGTACCCCAGGTGCGCGGAGTATGAACCGGACTTGCGGTTGTAGGTGTCGGCATGAGCCCCCGCGCCGTTCATGGAGCCGTAGGTGCTGGAGGAGCTCCAGGGGCTGCCGGTGGCGGGTATCACCTGGTTGTCGGTGTAGCCGGAATCCCAGTTCTCGGTGAAGTCCCACGAGGAAGCAGCCAGGGCGGTGTCTGCGTGCCACAGGAAGAAGACGGCGAATGCCATTAGAATGGGTATTGAAAGACGGCGAATGGTCATCTTATCACCTCTCGACGGTTTGAGCGTGCGGTTCGGTGCGCATTTTACATCGTGGGGCCGGAAAGTTCAAGTGTAATGCGTCCTTTTTCCGCCGCCCGTTGACGTTCGTCTTCTGTGTAGTAAAATCCGGACGCGGTGTCCCTGCGAAGCGTGTTGAGTTCCATCTCCGGCCTCATCGCGCCCGGGCTGTGCGCGGCCTGCGGGAGGGGGTTGTTCCTTTCCGGCTCCGCGCTCTGTCCGGACTGCTCCGCGGCGCTGGAGCTCTTCGGCGATCCGCGCTGCCGTAAATGTGGTCGCTCCGTCCCGAAAGGTGCTGCGCCGGTGTGCGGGAACTGCGCGTCGGTGAGGAAGGGGGTTTCCTTCCTCCTCCCCTGTGGCCCATACCGCGGGGTGCTGAGGGAGGCCGTGCTCGCCCTGAAGCTGAGGGGGTTCACCGCGCTTTCGGAGGACCTTTCCTCCCTGATGGCGGCCGTCGTCGAACGGGACGGGCGCTGCCTCTCCGGCTGGGTGCTCGTCCCCGTCCCCCTTTCTCCTTTGAGCTGGAGAAACAGGGGTTACAATCATGCTGCTCTGCTCGCCCGCGGCACGGCGCGGAAGACCGGCCTGCCCGTCCTCTCCGGCGCCCTCCGCAAGACGAGGGAGACCGCGCGCCAGAGCGAGCTTTCGAGGCTCTACCGCCTCCGGAACGTGAGGCGGGCGTTCGAGGCCGACGAGGCCGTGCGCGGCGAAAACGTCCTGCTGGTGGACGACGTGGTGACCACGGGGGCCACCGCGGAGGCCTGCGCGGCGGCCCTGAAGGAAAAGGGAGCGCGGAGGGTGGCGGTGCTGTGCGCGGCGCTCACCCTGCCGGAGGACTCCCTGAGAAGGAACCGATGACACCTCGATCCGGCGACGACACCTCATTCCTCCTCTTCACCCTGGCGGGCGCCGGTTCGCGCCGGACGCGGCAGCGCGCCAGGATACTGAGAGCCATCCTCTCCATGGACGGCCATTTCACGGTGCGCGACCTGCTGGACACCCTCGCCCGCGAGGGAGAGGCGGTCTCCCGCCCCACCGTGTACCGTTGCGTGAAGCTGCTCGCCAACTGCGGCATCCTGACGCCCGTCGGCTACTCGGAGGGCACCAGGCAGTTCGAGCTCTCCCGCACCGACGAGCGCCACGCCCATCTCGCCTGCATCTCCTGCGGCGCGGTGACGGAGGTGCACTCCGGCGAGATAGAGGCGGCCGCTCTCGCCGAGGCCCGCAAGGGCGGGTTCCTCCCCCTCGACTTCACCTTCGAGATAAGGGGGCTCTGTCCTTCCTGCCGCAGGAACTCGGAGGGAGGATGAAGCCCTTCTCGCTCTTCCTTCTCGCGCTCCTCTGTCTTTCCTTCGCGCTTCCCGCGGCCCGGGCGGAGGAGGGCGGCGACTCGTCCACGGTGACCGTCTCCCGCAAGGAATACGAGGAATTGCTCCGCCGCCTCCGCCGGATGGAGGACGAGCTGAAACGCCTGCGCCGGGTGGAGCGGGAGCTCGACTCTCTCCGCCGCAAGCTGGAAGAAAACGGGGGGAAAACCGCGGACGACGAGCAGCCGGTGGTGGTGGTCGAGGAACCCCGCCGCTTTCTGGGGCTCTTCGGCGAGAAGTCGGAGACCGTCCCCTCGCTCGACCTGTCCGGCTTCATAACGGTGGCCTACCGCTACAGCAACGCCGAGGAACACGGGCGCTTCACCTTCGACGGCATCGAGGTGGAGACGCGCTTCAACGTCTTCGAGGAACTGCAGGTGGGCGCGGACATAGAGTTCCGCGAGGCGCTGCCCGACGAGGACGATTTCTACGTGGAGCAGGCCTTCATCGCCTGGGCGCCCTGGATGGACCGCCAGGTGGAGATAACCATGGGCCGCTTCAACAGCATCATCGGCATCGAGGCGGTGGATCCGCCGGACAAGCTGCTGGTGTCCGACTCCCTCTTCACCGAACACCTCGTGCCGGGCGACCTCACCGGCGCCATGGCGGCCTGGCGGCTGAACGCCCTCCGTCTCTTCCTCGCCTGCACGAACTCCGCGGGCTTCGACGACGAGGGCAGGCGCATCTCGAACGACAACAACTACGACAAGACCTGGACGGTGAGGCTCGAACTCCGGCCCGGCGAGCGCAAGGCCTTCGGGCTGAACCTCATGGCCGGCCCGGAGCACGACGACAACAACCACGACTACCGCTACACCGTGGACGTGGACTACCAGTGCTTCTGCGAGGAGACGTACTACGCCGGGGTCGAGCTGCAGTTCGGCGTGGAGGAAAACGCCGCCGGGCACAATCCCTCCTGGTGGGGGGTGATGGGCGTCTTCAACTACACATTCTCCAAGCGGATGGACTTCTCCGTGAGGGCGGAATACGTGGACGATTCGGACGGCGGCGCCCGCTTCGGCCTGCTCCCCAGCGGCAAGGGGCCGAAGCTCTGGAGCACCGCCTTCGCGCTGAGGTTCCACCCGCTCACGAACATGAACATAGCGCTCGAGTACAGGCTGGACAGCGGCGACGACGAGTATTTCGACGCGGGACACGCCGAGAGGATGTTCTCGGCCCAGGTCTCCGTGAGGTTCTGAGGTGTGAAGTGAGCGAGCAATCGGAGAAACTCCTCGAGGCGCTGGAAGATTTCAGGGTGGACATGGCCCGCCTGCGCGGCGAGATATCGCGCGTCATAGTGGGGCAGGACGAGGTGGTGGAACACCTGCTGGCCTCCGTCTTCTCCCGCGGCCACTGCCTCATGGTGGGCGTGCCCGGGCTGGCGAAGACGCTTCTCGTCTCCACACTCGCCCGCCTGCTCGACCTCACCTTCAAGCGCATCCAGTTCACCCCCGACCTCATGCCGTCGGACATCATCGGCACGCAGGTGCTCGAGGAAGACGAGCGCGGCAAGCGGACCTTCCGCTTCCGCCCCGGCCCCGTGTTCGCCAACATAGTGCTGGCCGACGAGATAAACCGCACGCCTCCCAAGACGCAGGCCGCCCTCCTCGAAAGCATGCAGGAACGCCAAGTGACCGTGGGGAAGGAGTCCTACCACCTCCCGCAGCCCTTCTTCGTCATCGCCACCCAGAACCCCATCGAGCAGGAAGGCACCTATCCGCT
>QNBY01000159.1 GCA_003644275.1 Planctomycetota bacterium | reverse complement strand
CAGGAAGGGGCAGGGCTCTCCGGTGAAGTACACCACGCCTTCCAGCTCTATCTTGCCGTAACAGCACCGCCCGCACTTCAGGCACTTGTCCTCTTGCCGTGCGCCGCCGCCGTCTCTCTCCATTCCGATCTCCGTAACCGGCGCGCCTGCGCCGCCCTTTATAAGATATAGGGCGAAAACGAATCCTCAAGCGGAAAGTCCCGCGGCCCGCCGTGCTCTCCGGCCGTCCTTGTGCCGCGGCTCCCTTGCTGTAGAATAGTGACGTGGAACGGGCCGATTATTCCTTGTATTCCTTGAAATGGTGGATGCGTTTCTCCGCCCTCTCCTTCGCCCTCTTCGGAGCGGCCCTCCTGCTCGCCGTGGCGGTGGGCTCCAATCCCGCCTGGAAGCGTGACTTCAGGGTGCTCAACCCCTCCGCGCGGCCCAGGATACGCACCGTCTTCCTCCCCCGCGAGAACCACGCCGACCGCTGCCTCACCTGCCACCTGCCCGACACCGTCCGCGCCTCCAATCCCGTCCACGCCGCGCATCCCTTCTCCCGCTTCGCCTGCACCTTCTGCCACCCCGGAGACGGCCGGTCCCTCTCCTTCTCCTCCGCGCACGCCGCCCTCGGCAGGCCCCGCGACATCGCCGTGGCCGACTCCAAGGCCGGGGCCCGAGCGAGTTGCACCCTCTGCCACACCCAGCTCTTCCTCCAGGAAGACGAGAAGGGCCCCGACCGCGGCCGCATACTCGCCGCCCGCCTCGGATGCGCCGAATGCCACCGCCTCCCCGGCCTCGCGGGCGACTCCGAGCGGCTCGACCTCGTCTCCCTGGTCCAGAAGCTCCGCCCCGGCTATCTCGCCGCCATGCTCCGCGCCTCCGCCCCCATCGAGCACGCCGACCGCGCCATGCCCTACTTCGCCTTCGACGAGCGCGACGCGGCCGACCTCGTCGCCTGGCTCCGCTCCCTCCCCGTTTACCGCGACCTCCCCCGCTTCTCCCCCCGCCTCCTCCTCTCGCGCCCCGGCGACGCCGCCGAGGGAAGGAAGGAATTCGACCGCCTCGGCTGCGACCGCTGCCACCGCGCCCCCGGCTTCGACCTCCGCGACCCCGTCGGCCCCGACCTCACCCGCCTCGGCGACCGCTTCCACAAGCGCTGGCTCCTCTGGTGGCTCGACTCCCCCCGCGAGCTCCGCCCCTTCTCCGAGATGCCCGTCTATTCCCTCTCGCCCGAGCAGAAGAAGCTCCTCGCCGCCTTCCTCACCTCCGGCGGCGGCTCCGACCCCTTCCCGCTCCCCTCCCTCCGCGGCGACCCCGCCCGCGGTAAGACGCTCTTCGACCGCAACCACTGCCTCGCCTGCCACACCACCGGCGGCTCCTCCCTCGAGAGAAAGATAGGCCCCGACCTCACGGGAATAGGCGACCGCCCCTTCCGCCTCATCCCCTTCCGCGACCTCCCCGAGCCCGACCCCTTGCCTCCCCTCTCCGCCCTGCGCCTCGACGTCTATCTCGGGGGAGTGTCCGCCTTCTCCCGCTACGCGGGCCGCCCCGTCGAGATGCCCGACTTCCGCCTCTCCGAGCGCGACCGCCTTCCCCTCGTCCGCTTCCTGCTCTCCCAGCGCCTGAAACGGCCCTCCTCCCTCCTCTCCACCGGCCCCTTCAGAAGCGCCCTCCTGCGGGGGAAACTCCTCTTCAGCCGCCGACGCTGCTCCCTCTGCCATTCCTTCGAACCCGTCCGGCCCGGGCTCTCCCGCGACGAGGGCCGCAGGCGCTTCGCCCGCCTCCAGGGCCCCAACCTCTCCAGGATAGGCGAGAAGGTGCGTTCCGGCTGGTTCGAGGACTGGCTCGCCGGTCCCGCCCGCGTGACCGCCTTCACCCGCATGCCCGACCCCACCCTCTCCCCCGCCGAGAGGGCCGACCTCGCCGCCTTCCTCTCCACCCTCCGCGGCGTCCCGCCCCTTTCCCTGCCCGAATCCCCGCCCCCGGCGAACGCCGACTCCGTCCGCGCGGGCTTCGAGATAGTCAGGGCCAAGGGATGCTTCAAGTGCCACACCATAGAGGGCAGGGGAGTACGCTTCGGTCCCGACCTCTCCGACGTGGGCGTGAAGATAACCCCGCAGTTCCTCGTGGCCTGGTTACGCCGGGCGGGCGACCTGCAGCCCGACACCGAGATGGACGACCTCGAACTCACCCCCCGCGAGGCCCTCCTCGTGTACCGCTACCTCTCCACGCTCGGGAAGCGTCCCCCCGGGAGATGATCCCCCTCAAAGCGTCTTCCTGAAGTACTCTATCGTCCGCGCCAACCCCTCCTCCAGCGGCGTGCGCGGCTCCCAGCCGATGAGGCGCCTCGCCTTCGTTATGTCCGGCCTGCGCCTGCGCGGATCGTCCTGCGGCAGCGGCCTGAAGGCGATCTCCGACCGGCTCCCCGACAGCTCTATGACCAGCCGCGCCAGCTCCAGCATGGAGGTCTCCTCCGGGTTCCCCAGGTTCAGCGGCCCGATCTCCTCCTCCTGCTCCATGAACGCGATGAGCCCCTCCACCATGTCGTCCACGTAGCAGAACGACCTCGTCTGGCTCCCGTCCCCGTACACCGTGAGCGGCTCGCCCCGCAGCGCCTGCACTATGAAGTTCGACACCACGCGCCCGTCGTCCGGCAACATGCGCGGGCCGTAGGTGTTGAATATCCGCGCTATCCTCACGTCCACCCCGTTCTGGCGGTGGTAGTCCATCATCAGCGTCTCCGCTACCCGCTTCCCCTCGTCGTAGCACGACCGCGGCCCTATCGGGTTCACGTTCCCCCAGTAGTCCTCCCTCTGGGGATGCACCGCCGGATCCCCGTACACCTCCGAGGTGGACGCCTGCAATATCCTCGCCCCCACCCGCTTCGCGAGCCCCAGCATGTTCAGCGTCCCCACCACGTTCGTCTTCACCGTCTTTATTGCGTTGTGTTGGTAATGCACCGGGCTGGCGGGGCAGGCCAGGTTGTACACCGCGTCCGCTTCGAGGAATATCGGGTTCACTATGTCGTGCCTGATTATCTCGAACATCGGATCGCCCAGCAGGTGCAGCACGTTCGCCTTGCGCCCGGTGAAGAAGTTGTCCAGGCACAACACCTCGTGCCCCCTCTCCAGCAGCCTCTCGCACAGGTGCGACCCGATGAATCCCGCCCCTCCGGTTACGAGAACTCGCATCTCTCACCCTCCTTCCGCAGCGAATCGAGAAATTTTTCCGATTTGTTGCAAACGCTTTGACACTAACTAACATACCGTATTCTGAAGATAATCAAGCCTGACTGCAAGGTGATCTGATGAAGATTCACGAGTACCAGGCGAAGCGCCTCCTTTCCGGGTTCGGCGTGAAGGTCCCGGAAGGCGGGGTAGCGGAAACCCCCGAAGAAGCGGAAAGGATAGCCACCCGTCTGGGTGGCGAAGTAGTTGTTAAGGCCCAAGTCCATGCCGGAGGCCGCGGAAAGGCAGGCGGAGTGAAGCTCGCCGCTTCTCCCGCCGACGCCGCCGAGGCCGCCCGTGCCATTCTCGGCATGGACATAAAGGGACGAACCGTGCGCAAGGTCCTCGTCGAAAGGGCCGTGGACATCGCCCGAGAGATATACGTGGGCGTCATCTTCGACCGCGCCGCCAAGTCCCACACCCTCATCGCCTCCGCCGAGGGAGGCGTCGAGATCGAGGAACTCGCCAAAACCTCCCCCGAAAAGATACTCCGCGAGACCGTCGATCCCCATATCGGCCTCCAGCCCTTCCAGATACGCAACCTCGTCTGGGGAATGGGTATCGAGGCGCCCCTCGACAGGCAGGTTTACCGCTTCGTGGACGCCCTCTACAAGGCGTTCCTCGCCCGCGACGCCAGCCTCGCCGAGATAAACCCCCTCGTCGTGACCTCCTCCGGCGACGTCCTCGCCTGCGACGCCAAGTTCAACTTCGACGACAACGCCCTCTTCCGCCAGAAGGAAATCGCCGCCCTCCGCGACCGCGGAGAGGAAGACCCCGCCGAGCGCGAGGCGGTGGACAAGGGCCTCAACTTCATCAAGCTCGACGGCGACATCGGCTGCATGGTGAACGGCGCCGGCCTCGCCATGGCCACCATGGACATGATCAAGCACTACGGCGGCGAGCCCGCCAACTTCCTCGACATCGGAGGCGGCGCCAAGTCCCGCCAGGTGCGCGACGCCCTCGCCATCATCCTCTCCGACCCCGACGTGAAGGCCGTCTTCATCAACAT
>QNBY01000158.1 GCA_003644275.1 Planctomycetota bacterium | reverse complement strand
TCCTCGAGCTCCTTCGCGGAACGCTCGTCGAGAGCGGAGTACAGTTCCCGGAAGCGGCGGATGTCGTCCAGCGCCTCCTCTATGCGGCTCCGCCCGGTGCGCGGGTCCACGAGCTCGCCTTCCTTCACGTCGGGAAGGGCGGTTATCTCGAGCAGCGAAGCGGCGAGGCCGATGCGGGCCGTCGCGCTGTCGCCCCAGCCGAGCGACCTCTTGAACGCCTCGCGCGCCCCGCGGTAGTTCCCGGCGCGGAAGGCCTTCTCCCCCGCGGCGTTCTCGGCGCCCACGTGGGCGGACGCGAGCAGCTCCTTCAGCTCCTTCTTCCTCTCCGTCGGCGCGTTCTGGAGGGCGACGGCGAGCTCGCGCACCGCCTTGTCGTAGTCGCCCGCATCGAACGCCTTCCGGCCGGCGGCGTAGGCGGAGGTGAACGCCTTCATGCGCCTCACCTTCTCCATGAGGCGGCGGACCTCCGATGTGTCCTTCACGGCGGCGGCCTGGGCGAGGGCGGCGGCGGCCTTGTCGTAGTCGCCCGCCTCGAACGCCTTGCGGGCCTGCTCGACGAGGTTCTTGTAGCCCGCTCCCTCCCGGCATTTCCTGATGCGGTCCTCTATGCCCGGCAGGGGCCGCGTCTTGCGGGCCTGCTCGAACTTCTCCAGCGCGCCCGCGTAATCGCCCTTCGCCAGCAGATCGTCCCCTTCCTTCATCAGCCTCTCAGCCTCCGCGCGCTTCTTCCTCTCCGCCTCCAGCTTCGCCAGCTCGTCCCCGGCGCGGGCGGCGAGGGCGTCGAGCGTCCCGGCGAGCCCGTCGAGGGCGGCCCTCTCCTTCGGGGCCGAACCGGACAGGGCCTTCAGCGCGGCGGACGCCCTGCCCGCGGCTTCGAGGGCGGCGGCGTAGTCCTTGCGGTCGAACGCCTCGCGGGCCGCGAGAGCCGCCCGCACGGCCTCGGCGGCCTTCCTCTCGAAAGCGGCGGAGGCGGGAACGGGATCCAGCTTCGCCGCCTCCTCCAGCAGGGCGGCGGCCTTTTCGGCGTCCCCGCCGCCGAGGGCCGAGAACGCCTGCGCCCGCTTCGCGCGGGCCTGCCGGTAGCGGTCGAAGTCCTTCAACATACCGCGGCAACGCGCGCGCAGCGCGTCGAGGGACGGATGGGAAAACCCGCCCGCCGAGAGGGCGTCGAGCGTCTCCAGCGCCTTCTTCACCTTCGCCTCGTCGGGCTCGCCGGTGAGCAGGGCGGCCGCTTTGCGGAACTCGTCCAGGCCGGAAAGCAGCTTTTCGAGGGCGGCGAGGGAGTCCTTCAGGCGCTTCGCTCCCTCGGTGTCGGAGGCGTTCACCTTCTCCACGAACGCCTTTCCGAAGGCGGCGGCCTCGTCCTCGGCTTCCGGCACGGCGCGTTCGAGGGCGTCGCGCAGGGCGGAGGCGAAGTCGGCGGCTCCGGCCGCGAGGTGCGGATCGGAGAGCAGCGCGTCGGTCTCCGCGAGCGCCCGGTCGAACCGCTTGGCCGCCACCAGGGCGAGGTAGTGATCCTTCAGCAGGGCGAACGCCTCGGCGGGCTCGTCGTTCCCGGCCGCGGCGCACAGCGCGCGCAGGTGGGTGAGCAGGGGAACGAAGGCGGGCGAACCCGAGGCCGCCTTCATCGCCGAGAGGAGGGCCGACGTGAGGGACGAGACGGAATCGCCCGCTCCCGGCGTGCGGTAGCGGAGCTCGGTCTCCGCGGCGGCGCGCGCCAGGGCGAAATCGGCGGGCTCGCCCGAGCGCGAGGCGATCCCCACGAGCACGGAGACGAGCCTGTGCAGCACGGCGACGGCCCCCTTCTCGTCCGGCGCGATGCTCAAAACTATCTGGCAGAGCTGCAGCGCCAGCCTGTTGCCCGCTCCGCCGTCGGGCGATATGAAGCCGTCGGCCGCCTGGATTATCTCCTCGAAGGGCGTCTGGTCCTTCCACACGCGGTACACGGCGGCGAGGGCGGCGAGCCCCTTCTCCCTTATCTCCGGCTCGATGCGCATCATGGCGAGCAGCCTGGGGAGGCGGGCCTCCACGCCGGAGCGGTCCGCCTCTATCGCGGCCTTCAGCCCCTCGAATATGCGGGAGTAGAAGTTCTTGCCCATGAGGGCCTCGAGGTTGCGGGGCGCTATCTCCAGCATGCGCTCGTAGGCGGCCCGTATGAGCCCCACGGCGCTCAGCAGCTCGGCGGTCTTCCCCTTGGCCACCTCCTCCTCGCCGTTTTCCTCCACCACCACACCCACCGGGTTCTTGAGCACCTCTTCCCGCTCGACGGCGGAGAGGCGCAACTTCTCGAATCTCGCCCGCAGCGTCTCGGGGTCCTTCTCCTTGCTGAAGGAATCCACGGAGGCGAGCAGCGGGGCGGCCTCGTCGCCCAGGGCGGAGGAAAGGCGGTCGCGGACGCTGTCGAGCACCTCGGCGGCGGCCAGGAACTCGCCGCGCTCGATACGCATACCGGCGGCCTGGAGGGCGGCCTCCACGTAGTCGCGGGCTATGTCGCCGTCCGTGGGCTTCAGGGCGAACGCCTCCGCGGCGAGCTGGTAGAGCTTCTCGGCGTCCGGCGAGGCCTTCGACTTCTCCTCCCGCAGCCGGGGCAGTATCTCCATCTTGAGGCGCGTCAGCCGTTTGGTGGCCGAGGCCAGCAGCTTCTTCGCCTCCTCGTCCCCCGGGTTGTCCGCGAGGACCTCATCGAGCAAGCGCTTCGCTCCCTCGTAGTCCCACGCGGAGAGCAGCGCGCCCGCGCGGCTTATCTTCCTCGCCCGTATCGCCTGCGGGACGAACACCGCCGCCGCCGTGGCGAGCACGGCGAGCAGCGCCGCCGCTCCCGCCATCTTCCAGAACATGGGCCGCGGCCTCATCAGGAAGTAGCGCAGCCGCAACGAGAGGGGCAGGCCCTTCGGGAGCTCCTTCGGTATGGCCACCGTGCCCGCGAGCTTCATCGAGCGCACCGCCTCCGCGATGGAGAACGAGCGCGACTTCTCGCCCATCTCGAGCAGCCGCTCCAGTTCGTCGGCTATCTCGCCCGCCGTCCGGTAGCGCTGCTCCGGCCGCTTCTGCAGGCACTTCAGGATGATGTTCTCTATCGCCGTGGGTATCTCCGGATTCAACATGCGCGGCGGGATGGGCTTCTCGTTTATGTGCGCCAGTATGAGCTCGGATATGTCGCGGCCCTGAAAGGGAAGGCGGCCCGTCGCCATCTCGTAGAACATGACGCCGAGCGAGTAGATGTCCGAGCGGTGGTCTATGTCCGTGTTGCCCTGGAAACGCTCCGGCGCGGCGTAACTCACGGTTCCCTTGAACACCATCGCATTGGTGGTCTGATAGACCTGCGTCTCCTCCGAGCCCTCCTCGAACTTGGCGAGGCCGAAGTCCGCTATCTTGGGCGTCCCCTCCTTCGTCACCAGTATGTTCTGGGGCTTTATGTCGCGGTGGATTATCCCGCGCAGGTTGCCGGGGGGAAAGGCGGCGTAGTGCAGGCCGCGGCACACGGGTATGGCGTAGCGGGCGAGCTCCCGCCAGTCGAGCCGCTCCTTTTCCTTTAAGATGTCGTACAGGTCGCCGCCGGAGACGAACTCGGTGACCATGTAATAGGTGTCCCGGAAGCGCTCCAGCCCGTACACCTTCAGTATGTTCGGGTGGTCGAACTGCTTTGCGGTCTTGGCCTCGCGGGCGAAGATGGCGAGCTGCGTTATGTCGTCGCTGTACTCCCTGAACAGCACCTTTATTGCGTATGTCTTCCCGTCGAGGAGGCTCTCCCCCTTGTACACCACGCCGAACCCGCCCGCGCCCAGTTCCTTCACGAGCCTGTAATCGCCGAGTATCTTCCCCTCGAGCTGCGGATGGGTCCCCGCGAGCTGCTTGCTGGGCTTTATGTCTATGTCCTCCTCGCTCAGCACGCCGAGGCTGACGAGTATCTCCGCGGTGGTGAGCCCCTCGACCTTCTCGCTGAGTTCGAGCGCGCGGCTCTTTATCTCCTCCTCCACCACGCCGAGGTTCTCCAGCACCTTCACGAGAGTGTGCGTCTTGTCCCCCGCGGCGGACGGCATGGTCGCGCGCGTGCGGCTCACCTCTTTCTCGATGAGGCGCTCCATGGTCCGCGTCTTGCCGGTGGTCTTGCGGCCGGAGGCGGAGTCCAGCACGCGCGTGGCGTCGTCCGGACCGGGGGCGGGGGCTCCCATGGACCGCGTTACGCGCGTGCGCGCCTCGGGCTCCACCAGCAGCAGGGCCTTCAGTTCCTCCTCGCGGGGAAGC
>QNBY01000157.1 GCA_003644275.1 Planctomycetota bacterium | reverse complement strand
GCCACCGAGAACGGCACCCCTATCATCCGCGCCATCTCCACCGCTTCCGCCAGGTCGTGCAGGCCGAACGGAGTGGGCTCGGTCACGAGCAGCGCGTAGTCCGCCCCCGTCAGCGCCGCCACCGCCGGGCAGGACGTACCGGGCGGCGCGTCCACTATCGTGGGAAGCGCCGGGTCCCCCGCCGCGAGCACTTCCTCTATCACCGGCGGGGCCTGGGGCTCGCCCACGTTTATACGACCGTCCGCGAACCGCACCTCGCCGATGCGTCCCTTGCGGACCCTCCCGACCACCGCCTCCTCCTCGGTTATCGCCCCCCGCGGGCAGGCTATGGCGCATCCCCCGCAGGCGTGGCACAGTTCCTTGAAGAACATCGGCTTGCCGCCGGGAAGCGCTATCGCATTGAAGCGGCACACCTCCGCGCACCGCCCGCATCCGTCGCACAGGGCGGCGTCGAAGACCGGCTTCTTCAGCCTCACCTCCCATTCCTCCTCCCACTCGGGCGAGAGGAACAGGTGCGCGTTGGGCTCCTCGGCGTCGCAGTCGAGAAGGTTCACGGGCTCGCCGGCCGCGAGCGCCATGTTCACCGCGAACGTCGTCTTCCCCGTCCCCCCCTTTCCGGAGGCGATCGCTATCACGGGTGCTCTTTTCATTCGTCGTCCTCGGTCAGCGCCTCCCCCCGCAGGACATGTCGGCGGTGAAACGCTCCAGGCGGCCTTCCTTCAGCGCCTCCAGGCTCTCCCTCACGGTGGCCCCCGCGCCGCGGTACACCCTTATGCCTTTCGCGTTGAAACCGAGCAGCGGCCTCATCCCGATGCCCGACACCACCACCGCCTCCACCCCGTGCGAGGCGAGGAACTCTATCGGTTCGAGGCAGCCGCCCGCGCCGTGCGGGCGGTTCTGCAAAACCGTAACGTCTGTCTCGCCCCCCTCGCCGAGCCGCACGAGGGTGAAGCACGGACATCTCCCGAAATGTTCGCTCCGCGGGGCGTCCAGCCCGCCCGGAGACAGGGAAGGGATCGCTACCAGCATCTCGTTTTCCTCTCGTTGAGGGAAGGGAAGAAATCTCTACCAGTGGGAGTTCACGTCCGGCCCGGCGAGCTTCTTGAGCTTCCCGGCCTTCAGAAGATCCACCGCCTCCCGGCAGCTCACTCCCTCCGGCGCCGAGTACACCTTCACTCCCGCGCCCGCCAGCACCTGGAACGCCCGCGGCCCCACGTGCGACGACACCAGCGCGTCCGCCTTCAGGTCCAGAACCGCCTGCGCCGCGCTGACGCCCGCGCCCTGCGCCGCGTCGCGGTTCTTCGTGTTGTCCATCGCCTCCACGGTCCCCTTCTCGGTGTCCACCGCGAGGAACCAGGAAGCCCTGCCGAAACGGGGATCCATCTTGCCGTCGAGCTCCGGACCCAATGACGTTACCACCACCTTCATAGTCTCTCTCCGTTGGGAAAGGGGTTTCGAAATAGGCCGCTCAGCGGATGCGTCCCCGCCCGCGGCCGCCCATCCTGCGGCACCGGCCGCCGCCCCGTCTTCGGCCGCGCCCGCGTCCCCGGCAGCCGGGCGCCGCGAAGGACACGTCAGGCGCTCCCTTCGTCGCGAACGCCTCCACCACCTGCTTCACTCCCCCCGCCAGCCACGGGTACACCGTTATCCCGGACGCCGTCAGGGCGCGATGCAGTATCCCGGAGATGCCGCCGCACAGAAGCACGGAGACGGACCTCTCCGAAAGAAGGCGCGGGCGCAGAGCCGCGGGAACGGAGGAGACGTCCTCCTCTCCCGCTTCCGTCACGCGCCCGCCCTCCACCTCGAAGTAGGCGAGCCTCATGCAGGTGTCGAACACCGGCGAGAGGCGCCCCTCGAAGACGGGAACCGCGACCTTCACCATTTCCCCCCTCCCGTTGCAACCGCCGCGCCAAAACCGCCCGCTCGTAACCCGCCGCCCCCGAAGGACGTTGCAAACCCGCCCTCCGCCGCCGTTGCCGCCGCGCAACCGGCACGGCGCACTCTCCTTGCAATATGCAATTCCGCCTTCACTCTATCCCGTACCGCTTCATCTTCCGCCACAGCGTCGTCGGATGGATCCCCAGAAGCCGCGCCGCCGCCTTACGGCTCCGCCCCGACGCCTCCAGCGCCATCACTATCGCGTTCCGCTCCATCTCCGCCAGCGTCCCGGGCAGCGGCGAGCCTGTCCCCGCTCCCTTCGCCCTCAGGGCGGGCGGCAGGTGGCCGGGCGTTATGAACCCCGAGCGGCAGAGTATGAAGGCGTGCTCTATCGCGTTCTCCAACTCCCGTATGTTCCCCGGCCAGTCGTAGCGCAGCATCAGCTCCAGCGCGTCCGGCGACAGCCCCGCGACGTTCCGGTTCCTCCGCCGGTTGAACCGCTCGATGAAGTGCGCCGCCAGAAGCGGTATGTCCTCCTTCCGCTCCCTCAGCGGCGGAAGGCGTATCTCCATCACGTTCAGCCGGTAGTAAAGGTCGCTCCTGAAGCGCCCCGCCTCCATCTCCTCCTTCAGGTCCTTGTTCGTCGCCGCTATCACCCGAACGTCCGCCTTCCTCGTGTGCGACGACCCCACCGGCTCGAACGTCCCCTCCTGGAGCACCCTCAGAAGCCTCACCTGCAACGCCGCCGATATGTCCCCTATCTCGTCCAGGAATATCGTCCCGCCGTCCGCGAGCTCGAACCGCCCCTTCCGGTCCCGCTTCGCGTCCGTGAACGCCCCCTTCACGTGCCCGAACAGCTCGCTCTCCAGCAGCGTGTCCGGCAGCGCCCCGCAGTTCACCACCACGAGCGGCTTCTTCGCCCGCCGGCTCAGCCTGTGCAGAGCCCGCGCCACCAGTTCCTTCCCCGTCCCGCTCTCACCCGTCACCAGCACCGGGCTGTCGCTCTCCGCCACGTCCGGCAGTATCTCGAAGAGCTCCCGCATCCGGCGGTTGCGCGAGATTATCTCGCAGAACGCGTAGTCGTTCGCCGCCTCCCGTTTCAGCTCCTCTATCGTGGACAGGTCGCGGAAGGTGACCACCCCGCCCGTGACGTTCCCCTCCCGGTCCCGCAGCACGGACGACGACATGGAGACCGGTATCCGCCTCCCCTCCGAGTCCAGTATCCACACCGTCCGCGCCACCGGCTGCTCGCTGTCCAGCGCGAGCCTCAAATGGCAGTCGCTCTCGCATATCTCCGAGCGGAACACCTCCCAGCAGTAACGCCCCACCGCCTCCGAGCGCGGAACGCCCGTTATCCGCTCCGCCGCCCGGTTGAACAGCGTTATGCGGAACTCCCGGTCCACGGCGTACACCCCCTCGCTCATCGATTCGAGGATGGCGGACGCCGTCTCCGGCGGTATCCGCGCGGGGGACCGTTCTTCCTTTTCCATCAGTGCAGCCGACGGAGATACAGCTTCGCCTTCTCCCCTCCGCCGAACTCCAGCGTGAAGACGCTCTTGCCCAGCTCGGGGATTATCATCTCCGTCACCTCTCTCCCGTCCACGAGCAGCCCGTTCGGCGACAGACACTTTATCTCAACCTTTATCGAGCCGCTCACGCGCACCTTCAGCTGGGACGAGGTCTCCGCGTACACGCAGTCGTCCACCACCCGCAGCGTGAAGTGCTTCCGCGAAGTGTAGCGGAACGACCGCCCGAGCAGCCTCCCTTCCTTCTCCAGATCCTCGTACTTGCGGGTGCGCTTCAGGGAGATGTCGCACAGCGAGCTTCGGCCCACCGTGTAAACCTTGCCGGGCTCGAGCACGAATTCCTCTCCTTCGAGGAATCCCGCAAGGCCCTCGAAAACCACCTGTTCGCTGCTGAATCCTTCCAGGGCAACCTCCCTTATCGTTTTATGCCGTACTTTCTCACCTTGTATCTCAACGCCCGGAACGTGAGCCCGAGCAGTTTGGCGGCCTCCACCAGCACCCCGTCCGTCATCTCCAGCGCCCGCTTTATGTACGAGATCTCTATCTCCTCCAGCCGTTTCTCCAGGTCGAACCCCGGCCGTATGTCCGCGAGCTGAAGGTCCGCCTCGCCCCGGAAGGTGTCTCCCTTCCGGCGCACTCCCATCAGTTGTATCCCCAGGTCCTCCGCCTTTATCCGGTCGCCCTCCATCAGCGTGAACGCCCTGTTCACGACGTTCTCCAGCTCTCGAACGTTGCCGGGCCACGAGTACCCCTCTATTATCTCCCACGCCTCGGGCGATATGTTCGCCGCGGACAGGGTCCGCCCCGCCCTCTCCGCGTCACGCGACACGAAATACCCCACCGCCAGCGG
>QNBY01000156.1 GCA_003644275.1 Planctomycetota bacterium | reverse complement strand
GGGCGGAGACGGTCGCGCGCAGGCGGGAGGAACCCTCCGGCACCGCGGGCGGGCGCACCGCCCCGGCGTGTATGCCGCGGTCGGCGAGGAAGCGCGCGGCCGCGAGCGCTTCGTCGGGCCCGCGCAGCACCACCGGGAATATGGGCGTCTCGTCCGAGGCGGGAAGGCCGAGCGAGTGCAATCCCTCCGCCATCTTCACGCAGTTGCGGCGCAACGCTCCGAAGAGCGATTCGTCCGAGGAGAGCAGCTCCAGCGCGGCCAGCGCGGCCGCCGCGGCGGGCGGGCAAAGGCCGGTGGAGAATATGAAGCCGCGCGAGAAGTTCACCAGGTATTCCCTCATCCGGGCGGTGCAGCACACGAAGCCGCCCTGGGACGCCAGCGCCTTGCTCAGCGTGCCCATCACCACCTCGTTCTCCAGCGGCTTCATGCCGAAGCGGTCGAACACCCCCCTGCCCCGCGGCGGGAGCGTGCCGGTGCCGTGCGCGTCGTCCACGTACAGCACGGCGTCGTGGCGCAGCGCCGTCTCCCTCAGAGCCGGGAGGTCGCACACGTCCCCGTCCATGGAGTACACCCCCTCGACGACGATGAGGGCGGTGCGGCAGGACGGGCGATGCCGTTTCAGCGAGCGCTCCAGCTCGTCGAGGTCGCCGTGGGGGAAGACGAAGCGCCCGGCCTTGGAGAGCCGCAGGCCGTCTATGATGGAGGCGTGGTTCAAAGAGTCCGACCACACGCCGTCCCCCTCCCGCAGCAGCGCGGACAGCGCCGCGGCGTTGGCCTGCCATCCCGAGGGGAAGACCAGCGCCGCCTCGGTCCCCTTCCACTCCGCGAGCGCTTCCTCCAGCCTACGATGGGGAGGGCAGTCGCCGCCCAGCAGCCGGGAGCCGCCCGCGCCGGTCCCCCAGCGGGCGGCGGCCTCGGCGGCGGCCTCGGCGAGCTCCGGCCTGCTCAGCAGGCCCAGGTAGTCGTTGGTCATGAAGTCGAGCCCGTCCGGACGCGGGACGGTCCGCCGAGCGAGCCCGGCGCGCCCGGCCGCGGCCAGGCGTTCCTCCAGCCCGCGGAGCGGAACGCCCTCAACCGCCACGGTTCCCGGCCTCCCATTTCTCCTCCGCCTCCGTCTTCCTCAGGTAGAGCGGGAGCAGGTCCTTCCAGGACAGAGGCGGTCCTTCGTTCCAGGCGCGCCGCAGCAGCTCCGCGAAGGCGCGGGGCTCGTAGGGAGGCAGCGGTCCCGAGGCGGCCGGGTGCTCCCCGAGGACGGCGGCCCGCGGCGCGAAGTCCTCGAGGCGGTCGGCGTCCACGAGGGCCGGACCGGCCAGGCGCACGGGTCCGCCGGAATCGTCCCGCTCGTACAGCGCCGCGTACACCTTGCCCCGCCTGGCGTCCATGCAGAGGACGAAACGCCCGTACCCCGGCGCGGAGCGGGCCAGCACGTCCTGCGAGAGGACCTTCACGGCGGGTAGTCCGGCCGCCCACGAGAAGGCCCGAGCCGCGGACAGGGCGATGCGCATCCCCGTGAAGGAGCCCGGCCCCACGTCCGCCCCCACCGCGGAGAGCGAACGGACGGTGAGGGAGAATCCTTCCAGCATTTCCCTCACCAGGGGCACCATGCGGGCGCTGATGGTCTCCTTCGGGCCGACGGAGCGGACCTCCAGCACCTCGCGGCGGGAGAGCAGCGCCACCGCGCCCTCCCCCATCGAGGCGGAGAGGCCGAGCATCACTTCCCGCCCCTTCACGGCGCCGCCTCCAGCAGGACCGCCGCGCCCATGCCGCCCGCCGCGGGCACCGCCGCCGCCGCGTCCGGGACCTCTCCCTCCCTCACCGCGCGGGCCGCGAGGCCCACCAGCCTCAGGCCGCTCATGCCCGTGGGATGGCCGAGGGCGAGTGCGCCGCCGAAGCGGTTCACCCTCTCGGGCGGTATGCCGAGCTCGCCGCAGCAGGCCAGCACCTGGGAGGCGAAGCCCTCGTTTATCTCCAACATGGCGAAGGAATCTACGCCGCGCCCCGTTCGCTCCGCCAGCTTCCGCAGGGCGGGAACGGGCATGAGGCAGACGTCGTCGGGCCGTCCCGCCGTCCGAATGGCGGCGGCCAGCACGGGCGCGCCGGGGGCCAGTTCGGCCTCGCACAGCAGCAGCGCCGCCCCGCCGTCCGCGCAGGGGGCGACGGTGGCGGCCGTGAGTATCCCCCCCTCGCCGAAGAGGGGCTTCAGCTCCGGAACCCGCCTCAGGCGCTCGGGGGAGCGCGGGAGCACGTCGCGGTCGAGGACGCCCGCGGGCGTCTCCACGGGCGCAACGTCGGCCTCGTGCAGCCGGGCGGCGGCGCGGAACCGATCGTGGGAGCGCACGGCGAACTCGTCGCAGTCGAGGCGGGTGATGCCGCTCTCCAGGGCGAGTCTCTCCGCCGTCTCCACCATGAGGCGGCCCGTGTGCGGGCAGAAGAGGCCGTCGGCGTGGTGCAGGTCGGCGAACAGGTGCGCCTTCGGGTCGTCGTGCCGGGGAAAGATCGCCATGGGAGTGTTGGACATGCTCTCCGCGGCCCCGACGAGCACCGCCCGCGCCTCGCCGCACAGTATCATCCTGCGGGCGGACAGCAGGGCGTCCATACCCGACATGCAGGCGGACGACACCGTGTGCGCGGGCACGGAGTCGGGAAGCCCGGCCTCACGGCCGAAACGCCGGGCCGGATTGGGCCCCTGCCCCGCCGGGCGCGACGTGCCGTAAACCACCGCGTCCACGAGGGGCGCGAGAGGGGATTCCCCGAGCAGCCGCGCGGCGGCGAGCGCCGCGAGCCTGAAGGCGGGAAACGCCGCGAGCTCCCCCTTCATCTTGGCTATCGGAGTCCTGGCGAAAGCGGCTACCGCGATTGCCGGCACGTACTCATCCCTCCACGTGGGCGTTCAGGAACTCGAAGGTGCGGTCCGGGAAATAGAGGGTGGAGAAGTCCACTATCGAGCGTGCCAGCTCCGCCGACACGTCCCCGCTCGTGTCTATGTTGTTCGTGTCGCACACTACCTGCAGGCCCCAGCGGCCGGTGTTCCGCTCCCGCACGGGCGTGAGGAAGGTGTTTATGTTCATCCCCTTCGTGCGGTAGAGCAGCCGGAAGTTCACCTCGTGCACGTCGTCCGCGGAGGGGTCGAAGACGGTGAAGTTCTCCCTGAGCCAGTCGTGGGGATTGGGATGATCGGGCTCCCAGTCGTGGATGAGCTCTATTATGCGCCCGAAGCGGGGAACGCGCTTCAGCGGGAACAATTCCCTCATCAGGCCTACCACCTTCAGCGCCACTTCAGTCATCAGGTCGTCCCTGCGGAACTCCGGGCGGACGAAGGTGAGCGTGCCGCCCTTGGGCGTGAGCACCAGCGTGTGCTCCGGCACGGGGAGGGAGGGATCGTTGCGCGAGAAGGCGAACACCCCCGGCGAGGTCTCCGTGAGCGAGTAGAACAACTCCGGGTAGGCGTCGTAGAGCGCCTCCAGCACCTTCTCGCACCTCGCCCTCACCAGGCGCAGGTCCGGGTAGAAACCGAAACCTATCTTGTCTATCCGCGATACTATCCTCTCAGTCGAGAGCTTCGGTAACATCCTCACCTCCGGTGTTTCCGGCCTCCGGGCCGGGTCGGCCCTCTCCGGACCGCGGCGCGGCCGCCCGGTAGAAGGTGTTTGCAATGTAGAACTCCAGGACGAACAGCGCCAGCAGGAAGGGCAGCAGGAAGGGCAGCAGGTCGAGCGCCCCCCCCGCCTCGCGGCGGAAGGAGCTCGGATCTTCGAGGACCTTCGCATTCCCGAGCCTCGCGGCGAGCTCGGAGAGGTCGAGGCGCGAGAGGTCCGACTCCCCCGGCGGATAATTCACGCAGAACGCCGCGGCCGCCTCCCTCTTTCCGCCGAACCGCACGAAGTACAATCCAGGCTCCAGGACGAACGGGACGACCAGCGAGGCCGACGCAGGGGAAAGCTCCAGCGGACGCCGGGAGCCGTCCGGCGACACCAGCTCCGCCGAGGACGCCCCCGCCGGGACGCGGACCGTGACGGTGTCCCGCCCGAACACGAACGACGTCTTGAACCGGCCCGGCGCGGCGGCCGCCTTGAGCGATTCGTGCAACAACGGCAGGAACACCGCCCGGCGCGTGAAGTTGCTGAGCGTCGGATCGAGCGGTATGTTCACGAGAACCACCGCCCCCGAGCCCACCGGCCGGACGACGAGCGCGGGCACCCCGTCCTCCCATTCCAACACCACCCTCGCGCCCTGCGGGCGGGGCGGGAGCGAGAGCC
>QNBY01000155.1 GCA_003644275.1 Planctomycetota bacterium | reverse complement strand
CTTGGCGCGTTCCTTCCCGCCCTCGTGGAGCGCCTTCACCACCTCGGGGGGGAGGAGGGTCTCCGAGGACCTGAAGAAGACGTATGCGGAGCCGACGCCGATGAGGAGGACGGCGGCGGCGATGAGGACGTTTCGCATTGCGTGTCCCGTCTCAGGCGCGCTTTTCGCTCCGACCGGGGCTCTCCGGGGGCTCCACCACGGGTTTGCCGCCCTTCTCGACCGTCTCGGCGGTGACGAGGAAGCGGGTGCCGCGGGGGTGGTTGGGCAGGTCGAACATGACCTCGAGGAGCATCTTCTCCACTATGCTCCGGAGAGCGCGCGCGCCGGTTCCCTTCTTGTGGGCGAGGGCGGCTATCTTCCTGAGGGCCTCGGTGGTGAAATCGAGGTGCATGCCCTCCATCTCGAAGAGTTTCTTGTACTGCTTGACGATGGCGTTCCTGGGCTCGAGCATGACGCGGACGAGCGCTTCCTCGTCGAGGGGGTGGAAGGGCACTATGACGGGGAGGCGGCCGACGAACTCGGGGATGAGGCCGAACTTGACGAGGTCGTGGGGCTCGACCTCGGCGAGTATCTCGCCGAGCTCGCGCTCGGAGAGGCCCGCGCCGCCTTCGTGGAAGCCCATCATCTTGCGGTCGAGCCTCTCGGCGACGATGTTCTCCAGGCCGTCGAAGGCGCCGCTGCAGATGAAGAGGATGTTCCTGGTGTCCACCTGGATGAATTCCTGCTCGGGGTGCTTCCTTCCGCCCTTGGGGGGCACGTTGGAGACGGTGCCCTCGAGGAGTTTCAGCAACGCCTGCTGGACGCCCTCGCCGCCGACGTCGCGGGTTATGGAGACGTTGACGGTCTTGGCGCCTATCTTGTCCACCTCGTCTATGAAGACGATGCCGCGCTGCGCGAGCTCGACGTTGTAGTCGGAGCTCTGGAGGAGGCGGACGAGCAGGTTCTCCACGTCCTCGCCGACGTAGCCGGCCTCGGTGAGGGTGGTGGCGTCGCCTATGGCGAAGGGGACGGAGAGGATGTCGGCCAGCGTGCGGGCGATGAGGGTCTTGCCGCAGCCGGTGGGGCCGATGAAGAGGATGTTGGTCTTCTCGAGCTCCACGTCGCCGTAGTCGCCGTATTCCTCGAAGTACTTCAGGCGCTTGTAGTGGTTGTAGACGGCGACGGAGACCACCCTCTTGGCGTATTCCTGGCCGATGACGTACTCGTCGAGCCTTTCCTTTATGTACTGGGGGGAGGGTATCTCGCCGACGGGCTCGGCGGTGGAGCGCTTGTTGGCGGCGATGATGGAGTTGCAGATGTTGATGCACTCCTCGCATATGGCGACGCCGGCGGCTCCTCGGACGAGGGTTCCGTTTATCTCGGACTCGGAGCGGGAGCAGAAGCTGCAGACGTCGTCACGCGGCGGGCGGTGCCTGCGGGAGGGGGTCATGCCTATCCTTCTTCCGTCTTCTTGAGAGGCTGGATTATCTCGTCGCAGAGGCCGTAGGCCACTGCTTCCTCGGCGGTCATGTAGTTGTCGCGGCTGGTGTCCCTGGCGACTTCGTCGATGGGCTTGCCGGTGTGCCTGGCGAGCAGCTCGTTCAGGACGGCGCGGATGCGGTCGGCCTCGCGGGCGTGGATCATCATGTCCTCGGCGCTGCCCTCGACGCCGCCCCAAGGCTGATGGATCATCACCCTGGCGTGGGGGAGGATGAAGCGCTTGCCCTTCGTGCCGCCCGCGAGGAGTACGGCGCCCATGGAGGCCGCCTGCCCGATGCAGGTGGTGGAGACGTCGCACTTGACGAACTGCATGGTGTCGTATATCGCCAGTCCCGCGGTGGTGACGCCGCCGGGGGTGTTGATGTAAACGTTGATGTCCTTGTGGGGGTTCTCGAGCTGGAGGAACAGGATCTGGGCGATGACGACGTTCGCCACGCCGTCGTCGATGGTCTCGCCGATGAAGACTATCCTGTCCTTGAGGAGGCGGCTGAAGAGGTCGTACACCCTCTCGCCCCTGCCGGAGCGCTCGATCACGTAGGGAACGGTGGCATCGAAGGGATTCATGGGGCTCACTCCGTTTCGGGCGCCTTCTCGCCGGCGGATTCCTCCGCCGTTTCCTCCGGGGCTTCCGACCGCCGCTCGCCGGGTTCGGGGGCGGGGCCGTCCACCTCGGTTACGTCGGCGTGCTTGACGAGGAAGTCCACCACCTTGCGCTCGAGGATGTCCCAGCGGAGCTGGTCGGTGAGGCCTTCCTTCTCGAGCTCGGACTTCATCTTGACGGGCGAGATGCCGTAGTGCGCGGCGAGCTCGCGTATCTCGTTCTCGACCTCGCTCTCGGTGACGAATATCTTTTCCTTCTCGGCGATGCGCTCGAAGAGGAAGAGTTCCTTTATGCCGCGCTCGGCGTCGGCCTCGGCGTTCTCGCGGAAGGTCTCGATGTGCTTGCCGTCCTGGAGGGACTCTATGTCGATTCCCATCCTGAGGTAGCGCATCCTGGTTCGGTGGTAGTTGGCCTCGGTCTGGCGGGCGAGGAAGTCGGAGGGGAGGGGGAAGTCGAGCTTCTCTATCACCTTGTCCACGACGGAGCGGCGGAAGCGCTGTTCCTCGCTCTGGAGCCTCATCTGCTCGATTCGGGCGGCGATGTCGGCGCGGAGGGAATCGAGCGAGTCGTAGCCCATCTTGGCGGCGAACTCGTCGTCGAGCTCGGGCATTTCGAGGGCGTCCACCTTCTTCACGGTGAAGCGGAGGGTGACTTCCTCTCCCGCCTTGGAGCCGTCCTCGAAGTTCTCGGTGAGGACGGCGAGGACCTCGCGCTCGTCACCGGCCTTGACGCCGGAGAGTTTCTCCACCAGGCCGTCTATGTCGAACTCGCGGAAGGCGTTCTCGCGCAGCACGAAGCGGTGGTTCTCCAGGCGGGCTATCTCCACGCCCTCGTGGAGGACGGCGATGTCGGCGTGGACGGCGTCCTTCTCCCGCGCGGCCCTGTCCTCGACCTCCACCCAGCGGGCGAACTTGTAGCGCATGGAGTCGAGCTCGGCCTCGATGTCCTTCTCGTCCACCTTCACGGTGTAGCGCTCGACCTTGACGCCCTTGTAGTCGGGGAGCTCGAAGTCGGGCTCCACCTCGAACTCGACGGTGAAGCGGTAGGGCTTGCCCTTCTCGAAGGGCTCTTCCTCGTCGAAGGCGGGGGAGCCGAGGACCTTGAGGCCCTTTTCCTCGACGGCCTTCTTGAACTCCTCCTCACGGATGGTCTCGACGGTCTCGGAGACGATCTGCTCGCCGAGGCGCTTCTCGACGATCTGGAAGGGGACGCGGCCGGGCCTGAAGCCGGGCATCACGAAGAGCCTGCGGGCCTGCTTGAGCGCTTCCATGTAGCGCTTCTCGGCCTCCTCGGGCTCGACGGTGAACTTGAGGGTCCGCTTCCAGTTTTCTCCTTCGATGAGTTCGTACGGCATGGTTCCTCGCTGGTGGAAATAAAAAAATGGAGCGGGTGATGGGATTCGAACCCACGACATCAACCTTGGCAAGGTTGCGCTCTGCCACTGAGCTACACCCGCCCCTTGGGGCAAACGTGAAGAACAGATTGTCAGTGGGTTTCCCACCCACAAGCCCCTGAATTATATCTTCGCCGCGGCGCATGTCAAGTTTTTTGGGATACGAATCAGGGGACGGGGGTGAAGAGACGCGGATCGACGGGGACGCCCAGGTCCTTTGCGACGGCGGGGTCGTATCGCCTGCGTAAGACGACCACCTCGCGGACGTCGGGGGAGCGCTCGGAGGTGAGGGCGCGCGCGGCGAGCCTTCCGAGGGCCTCTCCGGCGGCCTCGGGATCCACGGAGAGCTCGGCGAGGACGCCGCAGCCGAGGTAGCCCGCGCGGTCGAGCACGAGGGCGGAGCGGCGGGCGGCGAGGCGGCGGGCGAGTTCGCGCATCATCGGGAAGGGCACGCCGTCGGAGGCGAAGAGCACCAGCGAGCCCTCCGGCACGGCGCGCTCCGCTCCCGAACGGAGCAGGTCGCCCGCGAAGGGCGCACCGGCGGGTATGCCGCGCGCGGCGGAGAAGGCCGCCCGGCCTCCCGCGCAGTCCATGGCGGCGAGCACGAGGGGGCGCGGCGGGACTCCGAGGCCCGCGAGGGACTCGGCGAGGGGAAGGTCGAAGAGGTCGCTCACGAGGAAGGACACGCCGGGGTTGGCGGCGATGAACCCGCGCTGCGAGCCCCGCAGGGGACCCATGACGACGGGGGAGGCGCAGCGGAGGGGGCGCTTCCCGGGGGGAAGGAG
>QNBY01000154.1 GCA_003644275.1 Planctomycetota bacterium | reverse complement strand
AGCCCCATGAAAAAGATGATATTGTTCATTGCGATCCTTCTCGCCCTTGCGGTGTGCGAATGGCAGGAAGCGGCCACCAAATGCTGTCCGCCCCCGCCCGTCACCACGGGAACCGGAAGGACGCTCCCCAGGTCGGGCCGTACCTCGCCGCCCGTCAGCAACCTCACCCTGCCCCCCACCACCAACATCACCTCCACGGGCATAACCCCGCCTCCCGGCACCACCACCGGCGGCCCCATAACCGCCAGCGGTCCCGGGACCGGAACCCGTACCACCGCCCACTTCTCCGGCGGTTTCACCACCAACCTCACCAACCAGGGTGGCACCACCGAGGGCAACAGGCGCTCCAACGCCAACACCCCCACCCCCAGCGGCCAGCGCTCCATCCCCGGCGGCAGCGGCGGCGCTTCCACCGCGCCCCCCTCGCTCGCCATCTCCAACCCGTTCGGCAATTCCGCCGTGCCGGTGGAGGCCGAGTTCGCCTGGGAGGACTGGTGGTCTCAGAACGTGGGCTACCTCCTCGCCGACTACTCCAAGCAGGAAGGCAAGAGCTACGCCACCCTTCTCAAGCGGGATGACGTGGCCAAGCTCCTCGTCCTTCTCGACTACCGCGGCATTTTCGACGAGGGCATCCACAAGATGGCGATCAAGGGGCTCTCCGAGCTCGGTTCCGCCGCGGTGGACGACCTCATCAAGATAGCCGACGGCAAGTACAAGTTCCCCAAGGGCGCGAAGGCCAGCTTCCTCAACAAGAGAGATTACGAGGTGCTCGCGGTCCGCGCGCTCGGCGAGCTCGGCGGCAAGAAGAGCAAGGACGCCCTCGCCGCGCTCCTCATGAGGGACATGGTGATCATCCCCGAGCAGGCCGCGGCCGACTCCACCGGCGACTACCTCAAGAACGTCCTCGTGAAGGACAAGAAGTACAACGAGAAACGCTTCTGGGCCTGCTTCGCCCTCGGCAAACTCGGCGATCCCGCCTATCTGCCCGTCCTCAGGCAGGTCCTCGAGACGGACAAGGACAAGTACGTCCGCGCCGCCGCCGCCGAGGCCATCGCCATGATAGGCGGATCGAAGGGCATCCAGGTGCTCCGCGACGCCATAGACCAGTCCAAGAGCTACTACCACGTCAAGACCTTCGTAACCGCCTCGCTCGGCTACGTGGGCTCCTCCGACCCCATGGACGACGTCCGCGCCGCCCTCGACTCCTCCAAGGGCAACGTCCGCCTCGCCGGCGCGTGGGCGCTCGCCTACCTCATAAAGCGCAGGATGGACGCCAAGAAGTCCTACTCCGATCTCCTCGACTCGTTCCTCCTCGCCCTCAAGAAGGAAAGCGACGACGAGATACGCCGCTCCATGGCCCTCGGCTGGCTCTTCTTCTCCTCGCCCGCCGTGCTCGACGAGCTCAAGCCCCTCCTCACCGACTCGCGTGACGGGGGCGTGAGGGCCGCGGCCGCCCTCGCCGCCGGTCTCTCCGGCTCGCCCAAGGCGGTGCCCATGCTCGCCTCCCTTCCCAAGGACGACGACGCCGCGGCCGAACTCGCGCGGGCCTACGCCATCGCCTTCCTCTCTAGCTCCGCCAAGGCGAAACTGGCGGGCGACCTCCTCGCCTCCGACGTGCCCGTCCTGAAGGCGGCCGGCGTGCTCCTCTCCGCCAGGCTGAAGGGCGCGGAGGTGTACCGCAAGATCTACGGCCTCCGCCTCTACAAGGGCGGTGAGATAGTCCGCCGCGCGGTGGCCTACTCCCTCGTCGTGTACCTCGGCGACAAGGGAATGAGCGCCTCCCGCAAGATAGCGGCCGGAAAGCACGAGTCCATGAAGGCCGTGGTGCTCATGGCCTACGGCATACGCAACGACGCCGAGGCCCTCGACCAGCTCGGCAAGTTCATGCGCATCAAGGACAAGGAACTCAAGAAGTGCGTGGGCATCGGCATGTCCCTCATGGGCGGCCTCTCGCTCATGACCAGCATCCAGGACGCCATGAAGGACGGCAAGGAACAGGTCCGCTCCGCCGCCATCGTGGCGCTGGGCTCCCTCAACAGGCCGCAACTCCTCGACCAGATACTCGAGACCATCGAGAAGGACACCAACTTCAAGGTCCGCGCCTACGCCATCGCCTCCCTCGTCTCCATGAAGGTGAAGCCGGCCGACGAGGACAGGGTGGTCAAACTCCTGGCGAAGATACTCGCCGACCGCCAGCAGCGCGCCTTCGTCCGCGCCATGGCGGCCTTCGTCCTCTCCACCTTCCCCGAGAACAGGCTCGCCTTCGAGGCGGTCCGCAAGGGACTGGGCGACACCAACTCCGACGTCCAGGCGATGGCGGCCATATCGCTCGGCATGTTCGGCAATCCTTCCGCCGCGCGCGACATCAAGACCCTCATCGCCAACAGCAGGCGCACCCCCCTCGCATACGCGGGTTACATCGCCCTGGGCATGCTCCACGACAAGACCTTCGTGAACGACCTCCTCTCCGAGTTCGAGGCGGCGGGCAACACCGATGAGCTCGAGGCCCTCGCCTTCGCCATCGCCCGCTGCTCCGACTCCGAGACCTACGCGGCCATCCTCCCTTACGTGGAGAACGAGGACATCTACCTCCGCGAGGGCGCCGTGAAGTGCCTCGGCATGATGAACGGACTCTCCGAGGAAGCCCGCAAGGAAGCCATCAAGAAACTCACCAAGCTCGAGAAGGACGACGACGCGCTCATCCGCTTCCTCGCCGCCGTCGTCCGCTACTCCTTCGGCGACAAGAACGGTCTCCCGAAGGCGCTCGAAGCCGTGACCGACAACTCGTTCTACCTCGACTCCAAGGAGGACATGGACTGGACCGCCCTCATGAGACTCATCAACTCCACCATGCCCGAGTTCTACAGGCTGCCTCCTTACTTCTGGAGTGAGGACGAATAACCACAGGGGACCGAGATGAACAATACGTTTCTCCGCAGCGGACTCCTGCTGCTGTTGCTGATCGGAATGTTCCTGGCGAACGTGGCGGCCGAACAGGCCGCCACGCTCACCGTTTCTTCTTCGGTGGACGGGTGTGCCGTGAGTCTCGACGACAAGAAGGTCGGCGCCACGCCGCTGGTGCTCTCGCTGGCTCCCGGCTCCCACAAGATACTCCTCGTCTCGCCCGACGGGAGGAAGAAGAAGGAACTCTCCTTCGAAGCCGCCGCCGGCGACCGCATCGTCGTCTATGCCGATTTCGACGAGGGCAAGGTCAAGATCTACAAGACCGAACAGGACATCGAGAAGATAATCACCCGCGCCGCGAACTACGTCAAGTTCCGCGAGTATTACGAGCAGGCGCTCGACTACTACAAGAAGAAGAAACTCGACTGGGCGCTCGACTCCCTCGACAAGGCCCTCTCCTACTTCGAGGACGAAAAAGCCGTCGAGCTCCGCGTGAAGTGGCGCAAGGAACGCCTCCCCGAGGGCTTCGTCTATCTGCGCGGCGGCCGTTTCATGATGGGCCAGAGCACCAAGGAATTCAGCGACGACTACCGCCAGATCCCCGAGCATCCCGTCGTCGTCACCGACTTCGCCATGTACCGCTTCGAGATTACCAACGACGACTTCGCGGAGTTCGTCAACGACACCAAGTACCAGACCACCGCCGAGGTCCAGGGCTCCGCCGCCATCTGGAACGACAAGAAGAGGAAGTGGGAGTTCGTCCCCGGCGTGAGCTGGAAGCACCCCCTCGGCAAGCGCTCCAGCATACGCGGCAAGGGCCGGAATCCCGTCTGCCAGGTGAGCTGGTACGACGCCGAGGCCTACTGCCGCTGGCGTTGCGCCAAGGAAGGCGTCCCCGTCGGCACCATCCGCCTCCCCACCGAGGCCGAGTGGGAGTTCGCCGCCCGCGGTACCGAGGGCCGGACCTATCCCTGGGGCGAGACTCCCCCCTTCAAGGACCGCTCACTCGCGCGGGTGGATTCCAAGTGGCACACCAAGGTCGGCTCCCACGAGCGCGGCAAGACCCCCGAGGGAATATACGACCTCATCGGCAACGTCTGGGAATGGTGCTTCGACTGGGGCTACGACAAGTACTACGAGGAATGCAAGAAGAAGGGCGTCGTGGTCGATCCCATGGGGCCGGGAACCGGCGTCATCAAGGTCGTCCGCGGCGGCGGCTACGATTCCGACCCCGACTCCGCCCGTTCCACCAAGCGCTTCTTCATGAAGCCCGACAACATGTCCACCAACGTCGGCTTCAGGATGATCTTCAAGTTCTGAACACCCCCTCTTCCCCCTCTGGAGCGAAAGGCCGGGCGAACGCCCGGCCTT
>QNBY01000153.1 GCA_003644275.1 Planctomycetota bacterium | reverse complement strand
CTGGCGCTCGACCCGCTGACGGGACATCCGCACCTGGCCTACTACCGGAGCTACCCGGACGGCGGCGGCTCGCTCATGTACACCTGGTACAACGGCATGGCGTGGACGACCGAGCTCGTGGACGGGCGCGGCGCGGAGACCGCGAAGGCCGCTTACGCCGCGGCCTATCCCGACGTCGGGCGCTACGCCTCCATAGCGCTGGATTCCAACGGCAGGCCGCATGTCGCCTACTACGACGTGTCGGGCGGCGCCCTGCGCTACGCGCACCGCACCGTGGACGGCGACTGGATCATAGAGCCGGTGGACGACGGCTCGGTGGGCGAGTTCTGCTCGCTCGCGCTCAACAAGTTCAACGAACCCCGCATCGCCTACTACAACAGGGCGCAGGGCAACCTGATGCTCGCCTCCCTCACCGAGAACGGCTGGCAGATAGAGTCGCCGGAATCCCTGGGCAACCTGGGCTCCTCAGCGGAGGTGGCGCTCGATCCCGTCACCCAGCGGCCGCGCATAGTGTACCGCGACAACGACAACAACTCTCTGAAGTTCGCCTACTTCAACGGGTCGGAGTGGGTCATCCTCAGCGTGGACGATTCCGGCTCCACGGGTAACGACGTGGGGCTCGCGCTGGATTCCAAGGGTATGGCCCATATCGTCTATCAGGTGTTCCTGGGCGACAAGAACTACCTCATGTACGCGGTCCAGTCCGGGGACAACTTCTTCCGCTACGAGCTGGAGGAAGGCCCCGGGACGGGTTACTTCCCGTCCATAGCGCTGCTTCCGGGCGACTATCCGGCGGTGGCGTACAACGACCAGACGGCGCACGCGCTCCGCTACGCCTGGTACGACGGCGACGAGTGGCGTTTCTACACCGTGGACACGCAGGGCGAGTCGGTGGGCTGGTACACCTCTCTGGCGGTGCTGGAGGACAAGGTGGCGGTGGCCTACTGGACGACCGGCGGCCTGCGGTACGTCACGCTGGACCACAAGTCCGAGACGAGCACTTCCGCCGAGACGGGTACCGGCGGCGGAGGCGGCGGGGGCGGTTGCTTCATCGCCACGGCCGCTTTCGGCGGGTACTGCGAGAGCGCCGTGCTCGCCCTCACGGAGACAAGGGACGCGGCGCTGTGCGCATCGAATCCGGGCAAGGCGCTCGTCGGCCTGTACTACGCGGTTTCGCCCGGGGTCGCCGAGAGGCTCTCGGCGTCCGACTCGGCGTTTTTGAGAAGAATGCTAAAATTGCTGGCGCGCTGAAAGAGGGCGCCGAACGATCAAAATACCCAAGAGGTGGTCGATGTTGAAGACAAGAACCGGGTGGACAGGACTCATTCTTCTCGTGCTGTCTGTGCTTCTATTCGGCCCGCGCGCCGCGCAGGCCGAGGCCAGTTGGACGGAGAACTTCGAGATTTACCTCGACGGTTCGGCCATCAACGTGCCGTGGGCGTCCGTCAGCGCATACGCCGACGGGCAGTACATGCAGGCCCACGGGGGGCTCATATCCGCCCATCTCGGCGATAACACCGGCGGTTACGCCGATATGACGTCGCACTGGCTCAAGAGGCCCGTCAACGTGACCTACAGCGGCACGACGATCACCTTCTGGGCCACCTACGTCATGGCCGACAACGCCGATTACGCCGTCTTCGAGTACTCCACAGACGGCGGCTACACGTGGACCACCTTGTGGGGCCCCGTGAACGCGACGGCCATAGTGCCGTGGACGCAGTACGGGCCCTTCAACCTGCCGGTGGGCACGAACTACATACGCTTCCGCTTCGAGAGCGACAACTCCGGCAACGTCAACCCCGGCGGCTTTTGGGTGGACGACGTCTCGTTCAACAACCCGGGCTTCCCGCTCACGGTGGTGTCGGACTGGGGCGATCCCCAGCCTCCCGCGGGCATAAACATGATACCGGAGAACGCCAGCAACATCACCTGCTCCGTCACCACGCCCTACAACCACCCGCTGGAGGAGGGCGTGCGGTTCATCTGCACCGGCTGGCTCGGCGACGGGACGGTGGTGCCGGCGTCCGGAACGGGCTCCTCCGTGGACGTGGTGGTGAACGCCGAGGGCTGGATACAGTGGCAGTGGAAGCGCCAGTTCGGCGTCCAGGCCATATCGCAGGACGGGGTGGGCTCGCCGGGCACCGAGGGGTGGTTCTGGTTCGACGAGAACACGCAGGCCACCGTCACGGGCACGAAGTACGTGGAATCGGCTCTCCCCGGATGGGGCTGGAGGTGCTCCGGCTTCGTCGGCACGGGCTCCGCTCCCGCCAACGGCAGCTTCCTCGCCGAGGACGACATCGTGGTGACCTTCACCATCAACGAATACTCCACGATCACCTGGATATGGGCCGACCAGTACAAGTTGACGGTGGTGAACCCCGGCGGGTGGGGCAATCCGAACCCGGCGGGAGAAGTGTGGTTCGACGTGGACGCTAACGTGTCCGCCGCGATAGACGACCTCTACATGGAAGGCGAGACGATACGCCACACGCTGACCGGCTACGAGCTGCAGATAGGCTCCTCGCCGCCCGTCACCGGCACGGACAGGGTGGTCAACTTCCAGATAACCGCCCCCGCCACGCTCACCTGGTTCTGGCGGACCGACTACCTCCTCGACGTGCGCAACCCGCAGTTCATCGGGACCATCAACCCCGACATAGGCACCTACTGGATGGAGGAGAACACCGTAGCCACCTGCTCGGCCATATCGCCCGCCTCCGACGGCGTGAACACCTGGCTCGCCATAGGCTACAACCTGAACGGCCAGATAACGTACTTCAACGACTACAACAACCCGCAGGTGTCCTTCCAGATGACCGGCCCCGCCATCTTCACGTGGATGTGGGAGCTGGAGACGCTGCCGTTCGAGGTCATATCCGAGTTCGGCGAGCCCAATCCACCGGTGGGGGTGCACTACTATCCCTTCAACGCCACCATAACGGCCAGCGTCTATTCACCGTACTATCCGCCCGACGAGCCCGGCGTGATGCACGTGTGCACGGGCTTCACCGGCACGGGCTCGGTGGTGCCGGCGCAGTCCAGCCAGTTGTCCGTGTCCTTCCAGCTCCGCACGCAGGGCACCACCATCACCTGGAACTGGTACACGCAGTACAAGCTCATCGTGCTGAGCACCATACCCGACGTGGTGACCACGCCGGAGATGCGGCAGGGCGGCTACTGGTACCCGGCCGGCACGGAGATAGACGCCAGCGTCGAGGCCTACATACCCGGCTACCGTTGCACGGGCTACCTCATGACGATGGGCGAGGCGCAGTCCTCCGGCGACACGACGTTCGTCACCTTCACCATCGAGGGGCCCACCACCATCACCTGGAACTGGGAGGAGGAAGAGGTCCTCACCCGGCTTCCGTCGTGGAACGATCCGCTGCTGGTCTCGGCGGTGGATCCGTCGGTGGGCATGTTCCCCTCTCTGAAGCGCGACCCGGTGAACGGTCGCCCGTCGGTCGCCTACTACAAGGTGGACGGAAGTGAGGCGGGCTCGCTGTACTACTCTTACTGGGACGGCGTCCAGTGGCACACCGAGTTCGTGGACGGCAACGCGCCCGAGGAGAGCAAGGCGGCCCTGGTGAACGTGGGGCTTTACGCCAGCCTCGCGCTCGACAGCATGGGCAGGCCGCACATCGCCTACTACGACGCCGCCAACGGCGCGCTGAAGTACGCGATACGCAACGTCACCGGCGGCTGGAACGTGGTCACCGTGGACTCCGGCGGCCCGGCCAACAACGACGTGGGTTCGTACTGCTCGCTCGTGCTGAACCCGCTCAACGAGCCCCGCATATCCTACTACGACGCCACCTCGAAGAACCTCAAGTACGCCGCGCTGGAGTACGGCGTATGGAGCACCGAGGTGGTGGACACCGAGGGCGAGGTGGGGTCGAACACGGCGATAGCGCTCGATCCGGTCACCGGCCTGCCGCGGATAGCCTACCGCGACGACGGGAACCGCTCGCTCAAGTTCGCCTGGCTGGAGGACAACCGGTGGTTCTCCATGACGATAGACTCCAGCGACGACACCGGTTACACGCCCTCCATGGTGATAGACGGGCGGGGCAACGCGCACCTGGCCTACCAGCTCTTCAACGGGACGACGAGCGCGCTCATCTACGCGGTGCAGAGCGGCAAGAAGTTCTACCCGAAGACGGTGGCCGCCGGCACCGGTCCCGACACCGGCTTAGTGCCGTCGCTCGCGCTCGACGACAGCGGGCACCCGTACATAGCGTACAACGACGCCTCCACCCACAGCCTGGTGTT
>QNBY01000152.1 GCA_003644275.1 Planctomycetota bacterium | reverse complement strand
CGCGGAAGCGCACAGCGCCTCCAGCACCTCGCCGGACGAAGCCAGCTCCGATACGCAGCGGGCGTGTTCCTCGATGTGGGCGCGCAGCAGTTCGTCCATTCTCTGTTTCCTCCTCAGGCGTACAGGTCCCTCAGCGCCTCATCCACCGGCGGCCAGTCGGAATCCAGGGCGAAGCGCGCCGCTTCCTCTATGCGCTCCTCCACCTCGCGGCGGACCCTTTCGAGCTCGTCCTCTCCCACGCCGGCGGCGGCCAGCTTCGCCTCCTGCCTCCTTATGGGACACTTGGCGAGCCACTTTTCCTCTTCCTCCCTCGTCCGGTACTCGCGGGCGTCGGACTTCGAGTGCCCGCGGAACCGGTAGGTCTGGGCCTCGAGGAAGGCCGGACCGCGCCCCGCGCGCACGTCCTCCAGAAGGTCGGCCGCCGCCGCGCGCACCGCTTCCACGTCGTTGCCGTCCGCCACCGTCCACTGCATGTCGTAGGCGGCGGCGCGCACCGCCAGCGATTTGCCCGAAATGCCCCGCTTCACCGGCGTGGACATGGCGTAGAGGTTGTTCTCGCACACGAAAAGCAGCGGCAGCTTCCACAGCGAGGCTATGTTCATCGTCTCGTGCCACACCCCTTCGCCCATCGCCCCGTCGCCGAAGTAGGCCACCGCCACCGAGCCCGGCCGAAGCCGCTTCAGGCTGAAGGCCGCTCCCGCCGCAACGGGAAGACCGCCCGCCGTGATGCCGTTCGAGCCCAGGTGCCCCACCTCCAGCCCGCTGAGATGCTGGGTACCGCCCTTGCCCTTGCAGTAGCCGGTCACCCGCCCGAGCAGCTCCGCCATCAGCCGGGACGGATCCGCGCCCCGCGCCAGGAAGTGCCCGTGCCCCCGGTGGTTGGACACGGTGAGGTCGTGCCTGTCCAGCAGCGCCGATATGCCCACCGGCACCGCTTCCTGCCCGATGCACAGGTGTGTCGTCCCGTGGATGAGCCCCTCGGCGAACAGCCGCTCCACCCGTTCCTCGAAACGGCGTATGAGCAGCATCATGCGGTAGTCGTCGAGCATCCTTGCCGTGTCCCGGCTCATTCGCGCACCTCTCAGTTGTTCAGGGCGTACAGTATTATGTTCACCGCTATCTTCACCGAGTCCTCCGGAGCGTAGCCCCAGCAGATCGGCGCGGGCATCCCGTCCAGCCCGCAACTGAAATTGAAGCGGGAGTACACCACTCCGTAACGGTTCCCCACCTTCACCCCCTCGAGCTCCGGTTCGGACAGGTCCGGAAGCGAGCTCCGCACCGTGGGCCGGAAGTCCACCTTCCGCACGTCGTAGCCGATGGTGTAGATCGAGTGCTCGATAGGTATCTTTTCGAGCTTCCGGCCGGGAAACACGCGGGCGATGAACTTCCTGAACCCCTTGTCGAACTCCTTGCGCCCGCAGGCGGGATCGCCGAACAGGAAACCGCCCCGCTCCACGAACTCCCTTATCCGCCTGCACGCCTCGTCGCTCAACCGGAAGTCGTAGAGCCCCGTTATGTAGAGGATGGGATAGGCGTACAGGTCGTCCTTCTCCGCGTCCACCGGCTCGGGATACAGCCCCACCGTGACCCCGGCGTCGTCGCGCAGCTTCCGCATCAGGTTCGTTATGTCGTGCTTCAGCGGCCGCCATTGCCCGGAGTGCTTTATCTGCCCTATCACCACCGCGCCCCGCGGCGGACGGACGTTGCGCCTCTCCTTCATCTCCGCCAGCGGCACGAACTTCACGGGATCCACCCGGTTCTTCAGCTTCTGGTCGCCCGCCAGGAACATGAGCATGTTCACGCCCATCTCGAAGGCGTGGCCGCTGTGGTCCTCCGTCGTCCACCGGCAGGTGTACCGCCCCCGCGGCACGTAGAGTATGTTCATCGTGCAGCCCTGCGAGATGGTGTAGATGAGCGGCCTGTCGGCCTCCGGTATCTTGAAGTGGTAGCGGTAGATGACGTGGTCCTTCGGAAGCGGCATGAGGGGCGAATCGGGAAACATCTCCGCCATCAGCCGGCGGAACGAGCGGTCGAACTCCGCCGAATCGCTCGCCGGGAGCGCGAGTATGCTCCCCCCGTTCAGCAGGTATTCCTTCAGCGCCGCCCGCTCCATCAGCGTCAGGTCCAGCGCGAGCCTCCCCGAGATGAGCAGCACCGGCGCTTCCAGCAGGTCGGAGGCGTCCCCCCTCACCCGCGCGAGCTGCCAGGTCACCTTCCTCCCCGTCGCCTCCGAGTAGAAGCGCGTCAGGTTCTCCAGGTCGTAGTGGTCGTTGTCCCAGTCTCCGCCCGGCCGCTCCAGCTTCTGCACCAGCAGGGGCGTCTTGCCCTCGGCGAGGAACAGCAGGGCGAAGGCCGCCGACGCCGGGTCCGACACGCTCTGCCGCCTCACGAGCTCCGCCGCGCCCGCCCGGTACCAATCGTAGCCCCCGAAGTAGCGCCGCGCCGTTATCATCCCCGCGCGCTCCATCGCGTACAGGAAGTAGGTATGCCACTGCGATATCAGGCTCCGCTCCGGCGAGAAATGCTCGTCGAGATACCTCACCCCCGCCTCGAACACAGGGTCCCGCTTCACCTCCGTGCAGTGCTTCTTCTTCCCCTCGAGCACCTCCCGGATTATCCACAGGCTCGCCACCGCCGCGGCTGTCATGGCGCAGTAGGAACTCTGCCGGTGCCAGTCGGCGTAACCCCAACCGCCGTCGGAGTTCTGCGTCCGCTCGTAGTGCTTCCTCACCCTCTCCCACACCCGGCGGGGAGCCTCTATCCCCGCGTCGTGCAAAACCTTCAGCGCCAGCACCGCGAACTGGGTGTTGGAGTTGTCCCCGCTCTCCGATATCCCCCGCCTGTCGCGGCCCTGCGCGCTGTAGCTCCACATCCCGTTGGAGTGCTGCTCCCTCACGAGATAGGCGGCTATGCGCTCCAGAACGTCGCGGTTGCGCTGCACGTCGGCCTTCGCGAGGAACAGCGCGCAGAAGGAAGCCGAGTACACGCTGTACCTGTCCGGCAGCGACATCCGGCAGTAGGTCTCCATCGCGCGTATGGCGGGATCGTCCGGCGGAACCCCCGCTTCCAGGAGGGCGTAGCCCGCGAGCGCGGTCATCCCGGGCCGGTAGAAGGGAAGGAAGGGATAGGAGAGCGAGCCGTCGGGCTCCTGCATCGCCAGCAGCGCCCGCTTCAGCGTCTCTATGTAGCGCTCCACCTGCTTCCACGTGACGCGCGCCCCCCCGGCGTCCTCTCCGGTCCCCCGCAGGACCGGAAGGACGAGGAACGACAGCATGAGGGCGGCCGCCGCCGCGCGCCGCAGGCGGGACATATCAATCCTCTTCGAAGGGAAGGCGGGGGGAATCGTCCTCCTTCGGTACGGGCACGTCGTAACGGTCCACCCGGAAGGAGAAAGTGGCGTCGCAGTTCATGCACCGCGCGAGGCAGACGACCGCCTCGTCCTCGTCCCTCTCGCGCCGGTAAACCGTGTAGTCGCCGCTGTTGCAGAGCGGGCAAAACACCTTGCCGTCCTTTACCGTGCCTTCTGTCATCCGTCCTCCGTCGGTTCCGAGCTCGCACCCGGAAATTATACACCCGTCCCGCCGGATGTCGGGCCTACCGGTCCCCGTAACCGTCCGGGTGGGTGGAATGCCACCGCCACGCCGTCTCCACTATCTCCTCGATGCGGCGGTAGCGCTTGCGCCAGCCGAGCTCCCGCTCCGCCAGGCCGGAATCGGCCACCAGCGCGGGCGGATCCCCCGCCCGGCGCGGGCGGCGCTCGGCGGGTATGTCGCGCCCCGTCACCTCGCGGCACGCCTCTATCACCTCGAGGACCGTCGTTCCCTCGCCGCTCCCCAGGTTGAACGCCCCGCTCTCTCCGCCCGAGAGTATGCGGTTCAGCGCCGCCTCGTGCGCCGTAGCCAGGTCGTGAACGTGCACGTAGTCCCGAACGCAGGTGCCGTCCCTGGTGGGATAGTCGTCGCCGAAGACGTATATCTTCTCCCGCTTGCCCAGCGCCACCTGGAGCACGAGCGGTATCAGGTGCGTCTCGGGCGAGTGGTCCTCTCCCGTCCGCCCGTCGGGATGCGCCCCCGCCGCGTTGAAGTAGCGCAGGCAGACGTACTTCGTCCCGTAGGCCCGCTCGAAGTCGGCGAGTATCTGCTCCACCATCAGCTTCGTGCGCCCGTAGGGATTTATCGGCGCGAGCGGGAAGTCCTCCCTTATCGGCACCCGTTCCGGCGTGCCGTACACCGCCGCGCTGGACGAGAACACGAACGCGCCCACTCCCTCGTCCTTCATGGCGGT
>QNBY01000151.1 GCA_003644275.1 Planctomycetota bacterium | reverse complement strand
TGCCCCTTCGCGTCCTCCACCTCCTGCCTGAACCCGGCGAGAAGAGCGTCGCAGCGCGAGCCCGCGCACACGAGCCTCACCTGGTGGCCCGAGCGCACCAGCTCCTCCGCCACGTCCAGGGTGTAGATGGAGGGGCTGTCGAGGTCTATTACGTCCGAAACGAGGAGTACCTTCATGGCGTCAGGAACATCATAGCCGCACGGGCGGCCGGTTCAAGGAAAACGGCCTCCCGGGGTTTGGAGCGGCCTCAGAACATGGGATAGGGAGGGTCTTCGAGCAATATGAGAGGCTTCGGAAGCGACGAGATGTACTTCTCCACCGCCCCCTTCAGCGAGCCCGCCTTGCCGCGGAGCGCCGAGAACGGGTTCTTCGCCTTCCCCAGTTGCTTCACTCCCCTCAGGAACGCCGACCTCGCCGACGACGGAGGGCCGCTCAGAAGATACTGCACGAGCGCCCACGCCGAGTAGTGGTCGAAACGGGTGGGATTGTCCTTCAGCGAGAACAGCCGCTCGGGGTCGAACTCTGCGCCCGCGTCCAGCGCCTTCATGAACTCGCGCACCGCGTAACGGTTGGGTTCCTTCCCCACTTCCACCTTCAGCGCCGAGTACCACTTGGCGTCCTGCATGTACAGGGCGAATCCCGCGTCCAGCCAGAATGGAACGTCGTCCGAGAGCGAGTGCAGGAACAGCCGCGCCGCCAGGTAGTCCAGCGACAGCACGGAGAGGTCCTCGTAAGCCAGGTCCTCCTGGTCCGCCTCTAGGAACAGGTGTATCTCCTTGTTCGCGTAAAACCCGCCCAGCGACGACGCCCCGGGCATTATCGCGGCGGTCTTCTCTATGTACAGCGCCCGCGAGGCGTAGATGAACACCTTCATCTTCTCCTCCGCGAGCACCCGGAGCTTCAGCGCGTCCTGCATCGTGTCGTACAGTATGTCCAGCCGGTTTATGTACCGCCGGAAGTACCACTTGGGCACGTTCGTCCGTATCACGTACCAGCTTCCCCCCCTCTGCCTGGCGTTCTCCCACGAGGCGTGCTTCTCGTCGTCCGCCGCGTCGAGCCTCGCCGACTGGTCCCTCTCCTCCAGGTCGCGCTCGCGGAACTTCCTCTCCTTGCTCGTCACCCAGCGCCTGCCCATCCGAGAGTACCCCTTGCGCTTCAGCACCTCGTGCTTCAGCCGCGTTATGTAGTCGGCGAGCATTATCCTGTCCAGGAAGTCGGTGTCCCTCAGCACCTCCTCCAGCACCTTCGCGTCGGGCCATTCCAGCACCCTCTGCAGCAGGGCCACGGCCTCCTCGAAGCGCTTCTGGGACTCCGCCTTCTTGGCGTCCGCTATCAGTTTCAATATCCGCTCGCGGTCCGCGCTCGGATCGGACAGCGAGGGCACGTTGTCCGCCAGCGTCGGGTCCAGCGCCACCGCCTGCTCGAAGAAGCGCTTGGCCTTGCCCTTCAGCCCCTTGTCCAGCGCGAAGTTCCCCAGTTCGAACCACGCCTGCGCGTCCGTCTTGTCCAGGTGGGCCTCCCAGATCCGGACCGCCTCCTCCGGCCTCATCTTGTCCCACGTCACGAGCAGCCTCTCACCCTCGTGCACCACCACCGCGCCGCGGGACGAAACCTCCTGTACCTCCGCCTCCAGTTTCTCCCCGTCCCAAAAGGTTATCGTCTCCGCCTGCGCGAACGCGAGGCCGAGGACCGCGAGAAACACCGCCGACAACAGGAGGCCCGTTCGTTTCATGTCCACCTCAGACCACTATCCGCGATATTATCTCCGGCACCTTCACCGCCCCCACCGACTCGCTCTCGGTCTTCTTCAGCACGGGCGCCGTCGTGATGAGCACTCCCCCGTCGAGCGGGTCCTCCGGGAGCCTCCCGTGCGAGCCCCGCACCAGGGTGTGGTTCGCGGTCTCTATGCTCATCGTGTTCTTGTTGAAGAAAAGCTCCAGCGGGTCGTATCCCAGTTTGGAGTGTATGTCCACCGTCCGGGCGAAGGGCGGCATCAGGGCCGGGTCCAGCCAGTAGTGGTACGAGAACCAGAACCGCGGCTCGGCCACCGCTATCAGCTCCCCCGCGTTCGGGTGCTTCACGCGGAAGTTCGGCTGTCTCCGGCGGTTTATCACGTCCGCTATGCCGTCCGTCTCCCGCAGCGCCTTCGCCACCTCGTTCAGCCGGTTGCGGTCGTTCACGAAAACGTGCGCCACCTGGTGGTCCACCAGGGCCCAAGCCGTCGAGCGCCACGGGTCGAGCATCTCGTATCCCCGCGGCGTCCGAACCTTCAGGAAGCCCAGCTCCCGGAGCCGCCGGTTTATCATCACCGCGTTGTCCACGGGCGTTATCCCGTACTCCGACACGAGCATCACCTGGTAGCCCTTACGGAGACCGAAGTGGATCGTCTTCTCCAGGAACTTCCCGAACCGCTTCAGCGCCTCGTCCGCCGCCGCGTCCTCTAGCCCGTGCTGCTGGAACACGCAATCCAGGTACGGAAAATACGTCAGCATCACGTCGGGGGAGTAGTCGAGCATTATGTAACTCGTCGCTCTCATTATCCAGTCCGTGGCCTCCGGCCCGGCGAAGGGGCCCCAGTAGTTCTTCAGCGGAAACTCCCCGAACTCCCCTACCAGTATCTCCCCCAACTCCTCGGGCTCGGTGTACAGCGCCGAGATGGTGGAGCCGTCACGCGCGTGGATGGGAGCGGGCGTAACCACGAAGTCCGCCCCGTTGTAGAACGAAAACTGCCAGCAGATGGTGGAGACCTTCTTCCCCTCGAACCTCTTGGAGTGCCAGAACGGCTTGGCGTCCAGAAGAAGCGCGGACTGCTCCCAACAATCGTGCTTCAGCGTCCGCCGGTCCAGCCTGCTGTTGGAAACGCACCCGTGTTCGTCGGGATACTTGCCCGTGAGGAAACTCGCCTGCACCGGCATCGTCACCGCGGGGAACACCGGCTTTAGGAAGACCGTCTCCGCCTTCGAGAGAAATCCGTCCATGAAGGAACTGAGCCTCCGCAATTTCTCCAGCGCCCGGGGGGAAAGCGCCGCGCAGTTGATCACCAACAGTTTCTCGCTCATCCTTCCTCCTTTTCGTCCTGTCGTTCCCCGGCGGCGGTGGCCGGAAAGTCCTTCTCGCGGGGCAGGTCGTCGAGGGAATCGAGCCCGAAATACAGCAGGAACTCCCTCGTGGTGCCGTACAGCATCGGCCTCCCGGGCTCCTCGCTCCGTCCCATCGGCGCGATGAGCCTCCTCTCGAGCAACGTCCTAAGCGTGCCCTCGCTGTTGGCCCCGCGTATGGAATCTATCTTCGCCTTCGTCACCGGCTGCTTGTAGGCCACTATCGCCAGCGTCTCCAGCGCGGCCGCCGTCAGCGGCCGCTTCTTCGACACCGGAGCCAGCCTCTCGACGTACTCCGCGTACCGCGGCGCGCTCACCAGCCTGTAGCCGCCCGCGGCTCTCCGCAATACCATGCCGCGCCCTTCCCGCTCGTATTCCTCTCCGAGCTCGAGCAGGGCGCGTTTCACCTCGGCCTCATTATACTCCTCGCCGGCCGCCCTCGCAAGGGAAGCCGCCGGAAGCGGAAGCGGCGAGGCGAACAGCAGCGCTTCCACTATGTATTTCAGCCTTTCACCGCCCGCTTCACTCAACGCTCTCCACCTCCGCGGCTCCGCGCTTGAGTATTTTACCCAGTTCTTCCTCCGGTATCACAAGGTCGGCCTCCGCGTGCTCCGAACCGTAGCGCACCCCCACGGTGAAGCCGCTGTCCAGCACCTCGGCGAGCAGCCTCCCGCGCGAGAACGGTATCCGCACCGTCATCTCCACCGCCTCCTCCAGCAGCAGCTCGCGTATCCGCCTCCTCAGCTCGTCCATCCCCTCGCCCGTGAGCGCCGAGATGAAGCAGGCGTCGGGATGCCTCTCCCTCAACTGGGCGGCCTCGAAGTCGGACACAACGTCCATCTTGTTGAAGACCGCAAGCACACGCCCGTCCCCGCAGCCGATCTCCGCCAGCACCTCGCGCACCGCTTCCATCTGCCGCTCGTGCGCCGGGTGCGAGGCGTCAACCACGTGCAGCAGCAGCCGCGCCCTCCTCGTCTCCTCCAGCGTAGCGTGGAACGACGCCACGAGGTGCGCCGGCAGCTTCTTTATGAACCCCACCGTGTCGGACACCAGCACCTTCAGCCCGTTCTCCAGCGTCAGCGTCCGCGTTCGGGTGTCGAGCGTGCTGAACAGCTTGTCCTCCGCCGGCGCGTCCGCCCCCGTCAGGGCGTTCAGCGTGGTGGACTTCCCGCTGTTCGTGTAGCCCACCAGCGACACCGTGAACCCC
>QNBY01000150.1 GCA_003644275.1 Planctomycetota bacterium | reverse complement strand
GACGGCGAGTACCGCGCCGCCATACCCGAGTTCAAGAAAGCCCTCGAAAAGGGCCGCAAGGAATGGGTCCAGTGGTACGCCCGCTTAAGGCTCGGCCAGATATACGGGTTCCTCGGAGACGCCAAGACCGCCCTCAAGTACTACAAGGAACTGAACGAGAAGTACCCCAAGAACCCCTTCTATCCCCAGGTCAACGTCAGCATGGCCAGGATATACATCGCCAAGGGCGACTTCGCCACCGCCCAGAAACTCCTCAAGGAAGTCATCAACCGCAGGCGCGACTTCATGGTCTGCTGGGTGGAGAAGGCGCAGGTGATGCTCGGCAACATCTACCTCTTCAAGCGCGACTTCAAGGCCGCCGAGCGCTACTTCAAGAGCATCGAGCCCCGCCTCACCTACAAGGACCTGAAGATGGATGCCCGCTTCGGCCTCGGCATGTGCCTCGAGGAAAAGGGCCGCATGAACAAGGACGTCAGAAGCGTCAAGGCCGCCATCAAGGTCTACGAGAACATCATCTCGCAGTACCACCCCCTCAGCCTCATCAGGGCCTACGCCTACATCGCCCGTTGCTACTACAATCTGAACGAGTTCGAAAAGGCCTACTGGTACGGCCTGAGGGGCGGCCTCCTCTTCCTCAAGGAATACCCCGGCACCTCGGCCGAGAGCCTCTTCTACGCCCTCAAGGCCCTCTACGCCCTCTACAACGCCGAGACGGACGCGGACAAGAAGAAGTTCTACGGGGAGAACATCATCCTCATCAAGCGCCTGTTCCGGTCCGAGCTCTTCGGCCAGAAGTTCGCCGTCATGGGCCTGAACCTCAAGTAAGCGGGAGGAAACCATGAAAAGACACGTAACCGTCCTCCTCACCGCGCTCGTCGTCGTCCTCCTCGCTGGACTCGTCGCCGGCGCAGAAGAACAGAAGAAGGACCTCGACAGGGTGCTCCTCAAGAACGGCAAGGTCGTCAACGGGAAGGTCCTCGCCGAGAAGTGGGACAAGGTGACCTGCGGCGGCCGCTCCATCCCCACCACCCAGGTCCTCGACATCATCCACTACGACACCCCGCCCGACTTCCTCGAGGCCCTCGACCTCATCGACAAGGGCCAGTACGACAACGCCCTCTTCAAGCTCAAACTCGCCCAGGACACCCCCCACGTCCGCGGCTGGCTCAAGGTCTACATCGCCTACTACAAGGCCGAGATAGAATGGCGCCGCTCCAACTGGGAGGAGGCCAGGAAGCTCTACCGCGACTTCCTCAAGAACTATCCCGACAGTCGCTTCATCCGCACCGCCTCCTGGCGCATCGCCCAGAGCCTCCTCAACCAGGGCTCCTACGAGGCCGCCGGCGACGCCTTCGGAAACATCTTCAGGGACTCCCGCTTCGCCCGCGAACCCCTCCACTGGAAGGCCCGCTTCTGGCAGATATACACCCTCGAGGTCCGCGGCCAGTACATGGACGCCTACACCCAGTACCTCGACACCAAGCAGAAGATACTCACCTCCCTCTCGCGCGACGGGCGCGACGCCCTCTTCTCCGGCAAGAAGCCGCCCGAGGGAGAGGAAGAGCTCGTCCACCTCTACTTCGAGAGCCTCTACCGCGGCCACCTCACCCAGGCGCTCTCCGGCCGCATAGACGAGGCATACGAGGAATTCCGCAAGCTCTCCCGCAAGGCCACCAAGGCCCTCAAGAACCTCGGCGTCATCGGCATGGCCATCTGCGACGTCGTGAGGCTCAGCAAGCTCGACGAGATAACCGGCGACGCCGTCGAGAAGGTGAACGCCGCGAGGCTCGCGCTCGCCCGCAGCTTCATCTTCTTCGCCTCCACCGACGAACGCCGCGCCGAACTCCTCTACTGGTCCGGCGTCGCCGCCCTGCTCCTGAACGTGGACGAGGAAGCGAAAGCCTATTTCTCCCTCGTCGCGGACGTATATCCCGATTCTCTCGTCGCGCGCCTCTGCAAGAAGGAACTGGAGGAGCTTCAGAAAACCGCAGGGAAACCCGAGGAAGGGGAGTGAGCCCGGAGCCGCCCGAAAAAAAATGAAAATCCGGGCAAAACTCCGTATAACTTTCGGGAAGCAAAGGAAGAGAAAGGAGAGAGCAATATGTCCCTCAGAACCGCACTGAATCGTCTTCTCGTAGTTTCCGGTTTCGCCGCCGCCGCAGGCTTCCCCGCCGTAGCGCTCGCCGCTGACCCCGCAAGCGGAGGCGGGAAGTCCTTCATCACCATCATCATCGATTCCGGCTGGCCCGAGTGGGTCCTCGTCCTGCTGTCCGTCATCGCGCTGTCCCTCATCATCCAGATCCTCGTCACCGTCCGCCGTGAGAAGCTCGTGCCTCCCGATGTCCTCGCCGAGCTCGAGACCCTCATCGACGAAGGCGCCTACGAGGACGCCCTCACCCTCTGCGAGACCGAGGATTCCTTCTTCACCCGCATCATCGGCGCCGGCCTCGCCAAGATCGACCGCGGGTTCGATGCCATGCTCGACGCCGTGTCCGAGGTGGGCGAGGAGCAGGCCACCATCCTCCACCAGAAGGTCGGTTACCTCTCCCTCATCGCCTCCACCGCGACGATGCTCGGTCTGTTCGGAACGGTGTTCGGCATGATCGGCTCCTTCAACGTCATCGCCTCCTCGCCCGGCGGCGTCACCGCCGCCGCGCTGGCGACCGAGATCTCCACCGCGCTCGTCACCACCTTCACCGGCCTCCTCATCGCAATTCCCACCACCGCGGTCTACGTCATCATCCGCAACCGCGTGACCCGCGTCATCCTCGAAGTGAACGCGATCACCGGCGAACTCCTCGAGAAGATGAGGGGCGAGTGATCCCCCCGACCCGCGAGGGCTCCGCTCGAGCTCGAGAAAGGCGGTGTTGATATGGCACGGTTGAAGAAAAGACTGAAGATGGAATTCGATATCCCCGGCGACATGACGCCGCTGATCGACTGCATCTTTCTGCTGCTCATCTTCCTGATGTGCACCACCGAGATAACCAAGACGCAGAACGACCAGAACCTCATCCTCCCCTACGCCAAGAACGCCTTCGACGACCAGGAGCCGGAGGAGAGGATCGTCCTCAACGTCTATCCCGCCGCGGGCATCGCTAACCGCCTCGGGATTCCCGGCGACGCCGACGGCGTCGTCACCATCGAGGGAAGGGCCTACAACTGGGGAAGCCTCCAGGCGTATCTCGAACAGCGCGCCAGGGGCGCCGAGAAGAGCCAGGGCGGCGCGTCCACGGGCAACCGGACCCTGATCGACATCCCCGTCAAGATACGCGGCCACCGCACCGCGCCCTTCAAGATGGTGCAGTTCACCATGATCTACTGCATCGACATGGCTTACTGGAAAATCTCCTTCGGCACCTACAACGACAAGGACTTCAAGTCTCCCGGGAACCCCCTCCTCGGCGACACCCCGAAGGGCACCAAGATATGGTTCCCCGTGGACGCCCAGCGCCTGTTCCAGTAGGGAAAGGGAAGGTGAATCATGGCGAGAAAGAAGAAAAACGTCGATCCCGGTCCCGTCCGGATGGACCTCACCCCCCTCATCGACTGCGTCTTCCTGCTCATCGTCTTCTTCATAGTGGCCGGTAAGTTCAAGAAGATCGAGAAGCGGATCGACGCCTTCCTCCCCAAGGACATCGGCATCGACGCCCGAAGCAAGCCCAATCCCGACAAGTTCTTCATCTCCGTCATCTGCATGGGCAATCGCGACAAGGTTTACTGGCGCGTCAACGACCAGAAGGTCGAGACCATGAACCAGCTCGTCGCCAAGCTCAAGGAGCTCGCAAAGGCCACCGGCACCGACGACTACCACAACATCAAGGTCACGGTGGACGGGCAGGCCACGGTCAACTTCTACTGGGTCATAGCGGTGCTGGACGCATGCGCCGCGGCGAACCTGCCGGAGATAATCTTCGCGCCGCCGCGGGTGCCCCTGGCGCAATGGCCCCATCCCCGCCCGAAGAACATACCCTTGCCGGCCAATTGACGCTCTTTCCTTGCAACTTCCTGCGGGGGCGCTCCGGCGCCCCCGTTTTTTTTTGTTGCAGCCCCGGTGTGATATGGTGTATCCTGATAATGGAAGGGCTTACGACTGGGGAAGCCTCCAGGCCTATCTCGAACAGCGCGCCGGGAGCACCGAGAAGAGCCGGGGCGGCGCGTCCACGGGCGACCGGAAGGACTTCAAGGCTCCCCCTCCTCGGCGACACCCCGAAGGGCACCAAGATAGGATTCCCGATGGACGCCCGGCGCCTCTTCCAGCAAGGAAAGGAAAGGTGAATCATGGCGAGAAAGAAAAAATCCGTCGATCCCGGTCCCCTCCGGATGGACCTCACCCCCCTCATCGACTGCGTCTTCCTGCT
>QNBY01000149.1 GCA_003644275.1 Planctomycetota bacterium | reverse complement strand
TGACGAGGTTCACGTTGACGCAGCCCGCCGCCTCGAGGTGGAGCATGAGGGCGGCCAGGCGGCCGGGCTCGGTTCCGGGGACGGGGACGCGCGAGCTTATGTCGTAGTTCTGGCAGAAGGCGCAGCCGAGGTTACAGCCGTAGAAGAAGACGGTGCCGCTTCCGCCGGAGCCGACGAGTTCGGGTTCCTCGCCGAAATGCGGGCCGAACGAGGCCACGGCCGGGAGCGGTCCCGCGCCGCAACGGCCCTTCTCCCCCTCCGCCCTCTTCGCGCCGCAGCGGCGGGGACAGAGGACGCAGGGGGACATCATCCCGTACATATCGCGCAACGCATCGTCCGCCACGCGCCCCATTCTACGGCAGGCCGCGGCCGGTTCAACGATTGAGTTTCGCGCGAGCGGGGTAAAATTGCACGGTCGCGGCGGCGGCCGCGTCGAAAGGCGGGAAGAATGGAAGAAAAAGGGACCGCACCGGAAAAGGCGGAAAACGACGGCGCGAACGCGGCGGCCGAGAGCGGCGCGAACGGCGCGGAGGAATTCGCGCGGGGCGGCGGGACTCCCGCGGCCCTGAAGGCCGTCTTCGTGCTGTTCCTGCTTCTGGTGGCGGGGGCGGAGATAGCGCTGTCGCGGAGCTGGAGGCCCCCGCGTTCCCCCCTCGAATACCTCCCGGGCGGGGCGGCGGTGTACGCGGAGCTCACGGCCCCGTGGACGTCGTCCGACTTCGCCGCGCTGCTGGACAGCGGGGCGTGGGCCTGGCTCTGCAGGCTGAACGGGGGTGAGAACGTGTTCTCCGGCCTGCGGGAGCTCTACGCGCGCTTGTCCGATCACGACTTCCGTTCGAGGGGCGGGAAGATACTGAAGGCGCTGTTCGGCTTCGAGCCTCTGACCTACCTGGGAGGGAGGACGGGGGTGGCCCTGTACGGTCTGAAGGACGGCGGGCCGGACTTCGCGGCGGCCGTGCCGCTGTTTCTGCCGCTGCGCGCGGCGGGGATCGAGCGGGCGCTCTCGCTGCTCCCGGAGGGGGCGAGCTGGAAGAAGGGGCGGTTCGGCAGCGTGGGCTCGCCGGTGTTCATATACGAGATAACCCTTCCGAACGGGACGAGGCTCTACCTGGCGAAGCGCGAGGGGGCGCTGGTGGTGTCGTCGTCGCGGGACAGGCTGCGGTCGTTCGTGGAGGGGAACGGCAAGGCCCTGGCGTCGGAGGCCGGTTTCGCGCGCGCGCTGGAGTGGGACGGCAGGCGGGGGGTGTCGTTCCTGTTCTCGCCCGCCGCCTTCGCGGAGAAGATAGTGCCCGCGCTGAAGGCGGAGAGCACGGCGGGGCGGCTGTGGAAATACTTCGACAAGGTGTTCAACAAGGTGGCGTTCGACGCCTTCTTCTACCGCTACGTGGAGCTCAGGCTGTTCACGGGCGGCGACGGGCGGGCGGTGAGCGTGCGGGGGCGGTTGTACGCGCCGTACTCCGAGCAGACGGACAAGAGCAGGATAGAGCGCCCGTCGGTGAAGGACTTCGGAACGGCGGAGGTGCTGCCGGAGGATTCCTTCTTCGCGCTGACCTGGACGAAGGACGTGCCCGCGCTGTGGCAGAGCATCCTGAAGGAGCAGACGAAGGAGGAGCTGGAGAAGATCCGCAAGGACCCGGCGGCGAAGGTGTTCGAGGAGGAGTTCTTCCCGGCCATGGCGAAGGTCCACTGCCTGGCGCTGACGCCGCAGACGCTGGACGAGAAGACCGCGAAGAAGTTTCCCTTCCCGTCCCTGGTGCTGTGCTTCGGCCTCAAGGACGTGAAGACGTTCAGCGACATAGTGTACGACCAGGTGGACAAGTTCATGGAGGAGCTGCGGGAGGAGCACGACAAGAGCGGCGAGCCCATGCCCTTCTACGACCGGCGGGTGAACCACGAGGGCGTGGAGATAAACTACTTCGAGATACCGGACAACCCGGTGATGGACGCGATAGTGCCGTGCTACGCCTTCGTGGGGAACTACTGGGTCATCTCCACGTCGGTGGAGGGGGCGGAGAAGTGCGTGGACGCGCTGAAGAAGGGGCGGTCACTGGCGCGGAGCGCGGCGTTCCGGGAATGCGCGAGGCGGTCGTACCTGCCTGCGAGCGGGTGGATATACTTCGAGCCCAAGAGGCTCGCGCTGGAGTTCGACACGAACGCGACGGTCTGGAACGAGAACCTTCTGAAGATACGGCCCGACGACATACCGCTTCCGGAGCTGAGATACCGGCCGAAGGAGCAGGCGGAGTACCAGAACGAGATACGGGCGGAGCAGCTCAGGCGGAAGAAAAGGCTTGACAGGCTTTGTAGCGTCATATACAATCTCGCCCCTTCGTTCGCAGCGTACCGCGAGACGGAAGCGGCGCTGGAGTGGTTCTTCGAAATCAACGTGTTGAGGTAACGCGCCGCGGTGGCGGAATTGGCAGACGCGTTAGGTTGAGGGCCTAATCCACAATTGAGTGGGTGTGGGTTCGAGTCCCACCCGCGGCACCACGCAAGACAAACCCCCGTTTCGGCGGGGGTTTTTTTCGCTCGTTCGCTCAATCGTGAAAAAAATTCCGAAAAGATTTGTCCGGCGTGAAAACCGTGCTATCATTCTTGTGAAAAAAGTAACGAGGAGTGCGAACAGATGCGAAAGGCGTGCGAGAATCCTCCCAAACCCACCGTCGAGCGGTTGCCCATCTACCGGCGGGCGCTGGAGATACTGCTGGACGAGGGCTGCGAGTACACCTCTTCCTGCGAGCTCGCGGAGCTCGCGGGCGTAACCGCGAGCAGGCTGAGGAAGGACCTGTCCTTCTTCGGGCGCTTCGGCACCGCGGGCATGGGCTACCCGGTGCGGGAGCTGCTGGACGCGGTGAACTCCATACTGGGCACCGACAGGCTGCGGGACGTGCTGCTCGTGGGGATGGGCAACCTGGGGAGGGCGATAGCGAACCACGCGCCGCTGAGGAAATGCGGGTTCAGGATAGCGGCGGCGGTGGACGTCTCGCCCGCGAAGGTGGGGCGGGTGATATGCGGCGTGCGCTGCTATCCGCCCTCCGAGACGGCGAGGCTCGTGAGGGAGGGAGGCATCGAGTTCGCGCTTCTCACCGTCCCGCCCGGCGCGGCGCGCGAGGCCGCCGAGAGGCTCGCCGAGGCGGGGATAAAGGCCATATTGAACTTCACGCCGGTCCATCTCCGGCTGCCGCGCAGCGTCGTGGTGGAGGAGGTGGACTTCGGGATACTGCTTCAGAAGGTCGCGTTCGCCGTTACGCAAGGAGGAGGCGAAAATGCCTGAGAGCGGCACCAAGGAAAAGCTGCCGAGGGAAGCGTTGATACCGTTGCTCCAGGAGGCGCAGGAGCGCGACGGCTACCTGTCGCGCGAGGCGATAACGGAGATAGCGGAGAGGCTCGACATCCCGCCCGCGAAGGTGTACGGGGTGGCGAGTTTCTACAACCAGTTCACCTTCACGCGCCCGGGCAAGTACGTCATCAGGGTGTGCCGCGGGACCGCCTGCCACGTGAAGGGGTCCGAGCGGATACTCAACGCGCTGAAGGGCGAGTTGAAGATCGAGCCCGGCCAGACGACGAGGGACGGGCTCTTCACCCTCGAAGTGGTGGCGTGCCTCGGGGCGTGCGGGCTCGCGCCCGTGGTGATGATCAACGACGAGTTCCACGGGAGGCTGACGCCCGGCGACATACCGGGGCTCATCGAGAGCTACCGCGAGCGGGACGGGAGGGAGCGATGAGGACGCTGCTCGACAAATGCTGCGGGAAATGCACCCATTCGGCCGAGACGCCCTGCCCTTCCTGGGTGGAGTGCCGGACGGAGGGGCCGCTCTGCCACGACGATCCGGAGTGCCGCGCCGAGCGGGTCCGGCTCGCGGCGGAGGCGAGGTACGAGAAGCACGAGCTCCCCGTCTTCTTCGTGGGGACGGGCACCTGCGGTCTCGCGGCGGGGGCCGGAAAGGTGCTGGAGGCGCTGCGGGAGAGGACCGCGGAGATCGGGGCCGAGGTGGTCGAGGTGGGCTGCATCGGTTACTGCGCCGCCGAGCCCCTCGTGGACGTGAAGGCCGCATCGAGCGGGGACTTCTCCGCGCTGGTGGAGGCAGGCAGGGTGGAGGGCTCGCACGGCCCCGGCGAGGATGTCGAGGGGGTGCGGCCGCTGGGCGAGCATCCGTTCTTCAGCCGCCAGAAGCGGGTGGTGCTGGAGAACAGCGGGGTGTTGCCGCCGGTGTCGCTTTCCGCCTACATAGCGGCGGGCGGTTACCGGGGGGCGGCTAAGGCTCTGCGGGAGACGACGCCCGCCGAGGTGTGCGCCGAGGTGAAGCGTTCGGGGCTTCGCGGGCGCGGCGGCGGCGGCTTTCCCACGGGGTTGAAGTGGGAGTTCGCCGCGCGCGAG
>QNBY01000148.1 GCA_003644275.1 Planctomycetota bacterium | reverse complement strand
CTCTATTTCGTGGCGCGCTGGGCGGACCTGCCCAACATCAACTGGCTTCTCACCCGCTTCATCCCCTTCATGATGGTGACCCTTCTCATCATATTCCAGCCCGAGATACGCCACGCCCTGGTGCGCATCGGCCAGCACAACCAGTTCATGCGCTTCTTCCCCCGCAAGAAGTCGGCCTTCGTCAAGAAGCTCGTCAACACCGCCTTCAAACTGTCTTCCCGCAAGATAGGCGCCCTCATCGCCCTCCGGCGTGAGGACTCGCTGAACCGCTACGCCGAGGGCGGCGTGAAGGTGGGGGCGGAACTCACGCCCGACCTCGTCATGGCCATATTCTGGCCCAACTCCCCCCTCCACGACGGGGGCATGATCGTCTCCGACGAGCGCATCCTCGCCGCGGGATGCCTCTTTCCCCTCTCCGAGCGCCCCGACCTCCCGCCCAACCTCGGCACCCGGCACCGCGCGGGAGTGGGGCTCACCGAGGAAACCGACGCCGTCGTCCTCATCGTCTCCGAGGAGACCGGCAGGGTGAGCGTCGCCGTCCGCGGCCACCTCACCTACGACGTCAAGATGGAGGCCCTCGAATCCATTCTCAACGAACTCTACGCGCGCGAGGAACCTGGCGCGGAAAGCGCGCTTGAGGTCAGTAAGGAGTCGTAGTGCTCGCAAGGTTTTGGAGAGTCGCAGCTTCCGATTTCACCCTGAAGGTCCTGTCCTTCCTGCTCGCGATATTCATCTGGTCCTACGTCGTCTCCCAGCGCAACACCATTGTCGAGATACCCGTGCGCATAGCCGTCATCCCCCCCTCCAACACCATCATGGAGTCGCCGGAGGTCTTCACCTTCACCGTCCGCCTCAAGGGAGCGGTGGAGCTCATAGACCGCCTTCCCCGCCCCATAGAGGTGATTCACCGCTGCGAGCCTCTCCGCGCTCCCCGCGAGGAACGCTCGCTCGACATACGCGCCTCGCTCCTCGGCCTGCCCGCAGGCGTCAGCCTCCTCAGCCGCATGAACCCCATAAAGATAGTGCTGGCCGAGCGCGCCACCGTAACCGTCCCCGTCATCCCTCAGACCTCCGGCTCGCCCCCTTCCGGCTATTATCACGAGATAGAGCGCTACGAGCCCGCCAAGCTCAGCGTGACCGGCCCGCGCTCCGCCCTCAACGCGATAACCCAGCTCCTCACCGAGCCCATCGACCTGAGCGGCCGCACCGTCTCCTTCGAGACCGTCGTCCGCGTGGAGCCCCCCGTGGACAACCCGGAAGTGAAGATAGAAAACCGCTACATAAAGGTGCTGGTGAGGATTCTTCCGGTCGCCGGAAAGCGGGAGCTGGCCGTGGAGGTCTTCGCGGTCTCCTCTCCCGGCTCGCGTTTGTCCGTCCGCTCCATAAATCCCCCCAAGGTGAAACTGGTGGTGAAGGGACCGCAAGCCCTGTTGGACAAACTCTCGCCCGACGACATCATGGTGTACGTGGACCTCGACCGCTTCGACACCCCAGGCATACATACCGACGTCCTCACCCGCGTGGTGTTGCCCGACCGCCTCGAACTCGAGGGCTCTCCGCCGCGCGTGGAGATATTCTTGGAGCAGAAGAACGAATGACCCTTTACGGAGGTTCGCCCTGACATGATAAGACTCGGAGTGAACATAGATCACGTGGCGACCGTCAGACAAGCCCGCCGCACGACGGAGCCCGACCCCGTCCGCGCCGCGGTTCTCGCGGAGCTGGGCGGGGCGGACGGCATCACCGTCCACCTCCGCGAGGACAGAAGGCACATCCAGGACCGCGACGTCAGGCTCCTGCGCCAGACCGTCACCACCTCCTTGAACCTGGAGATGGCCCTCTGGGACGACGTCATAGAGGTGGCCGCGGAGGTCCGCCCCGACCAGGTGACCCTCGTGCCCGAGAAGCGCGAGGAAGTCACCACCGAAGGCGGCCTCGACGTGGTGTCCAAGGAAGCCGAGATAGCCGCCTTCGTGAAGCGCTTCCGCCCCCTCGGCGTTCGAGTGTCGCTCTTCGTGGACCCCGAGCCCGACCAGGTGAAGGCGGCGGCCGCTTCCGGCGCGGAGTGCGTGGAGTTCCACACCGGCGCGTACTCCAACGCCTCGGGAGAGGCGGCCCACGCCGAGCTCGACAAGCTCATCGAAGCGGCTTTCCTCGCCCTCGACGAAGGGCTCCGCGTCTTCGCGGGCCACGGCCTCACCTACGTCAACATAGAGCCCGTCCTCGCCATGCCCGGCCTCGAGGAGGTCAACATAGGCCATTCCATCATCAGCAGGGCCGTCTTCGTGGGCCTCGAGAGGGCCGTGAGGGAGATGAAGGACCTGCTTCTTCTCAACGAGTGAGGGAGACATGCTTTTCAGGGGCACTTACACCGCCGTTCCCACCCCCTTTGACGAGAAGGGAAACCTCGACTTCGACGCGCTCGAGAGGATACTCCAACGCCAGATAGAAGCCGGAGTGGACGGCATCGTCCTGAACGGCTGCACGGGGGAATCCCCCCTTTTGTCGGACGACGAGACCCGCGAGGTGATATACCGCACCGTCTCCGTGGTTGACGGCCGCCTTCCGGTGGTCGTAGGGACCGGCCGCAACACCACCGGCGGGACGGTCTCCCTCTCCCTGCTCGCCCAGGAGCTCGGCGCCGACGCCGTGATGGTGATAACCCCTTCCCAGGTCAAGCCCACCCAGGCGGGCCTGCGCCTCCACTACCTGGAGGTGGCGGAGGCGCTGGACATACTCCTGCTCATCTACCACATTCCCGGCCGGACGGCCGCCCGCCTCGCCCCGGACACCGTGGCCGAGCTGGCGAGCCATCCCAATATTGCCGCGGTGAAGGAAGCCTCCGGCTCCCTGGAGCAGGTGCAGGACGTGCTGGCGCGCTGCGACGTCGTCGTACTCTCGGGCGACGACTCGCTCACCCTGGCGATGATGGCCCTCGGCGCGAAGGGCGTCGTCTCCGTGGCTTCGAACGTCGCCCCCCTCGCGGTGAAGCAGATGGTGGACTTCGCCTTACAGGGCGACTTCGAAAACGCCCGCCGCCTGAACTACATCCTCCTGCCCCTGTTCCGCGCCCTGTTCGCGGAGACGAACCCGATCCCCCTCAAGGCCGCCCTCGAGCTCATGGGCGTCGCCGGGGGCGCGGTGCGCCCTCCCCTCACCAGGGCCTCGGCCGAGACCGTCGCCGAGCTCAGGGTGGTGCTCGAAGACCTGAAACTTCTCTGAGAACTTCCGCACAGGAGATGCAATGGACCACGAAAAACTGCGCAAGGCAGTACGCATGTTGCTTGAAGGCATAGGCGAGAACCCCGACAGGCCCGGCCTCCGCCGGACCCCGGAGCGCGTCGCCAAGATGTACGAGGAGATATTCGCGGGAAGCGCGACCGACCCCGACTCCATCGTCACCTGGCTGCCGGACGAGGACCACGACGAGATAATAATCGTCAAGGACATCCCATTCTACAGCGTCTGCGAACATCACATGCTCCCCTTCCACGGCAAGGCGCACGTCGCGTACATGCCCGCCGGAAGGATAGTGGGCATATCCAAGATAGCCCGCGTGGTGGAGGCCTACGCCCGCCGCCTGCAGATACAGGAGCGCCTCGCCACCGACATAGCCGAATGCCTCATGCGCTCGCTGAAGCCCAGGGGCGTCATGGTCATCCTCGAGGCCGAACACCTCTGCATGACCATGAGGGGCGTCCAGAAGGCGGGCTCCATCACCACCACCTCCGTCCTGCGCGGCATATTCCGCCAGCTCCCCGCCACGAGGGCGGAGGCCATGGCGCTCATCAAGGGGAAGCTCTGATGGCTCACGTATTCGCCACGCAACGCATCCCGGGCCGTTGTTTCGAGCTCATAACCTCCCGCGGCCACACCCTCGACGTGCACCCCACCGATGAGATACTCTCCACCCTGCGGATAATCGAGCGTCTCGGTCCCGCCGAGGTGTTGATATGCACCCTCGCCAACGAGATAACGGCGGAGGTCTTCGAGAGCGCCCCCCAGCTCCGCATGGTGGCGAACTACGCGGTGGGCTACAACAACATAGACATGGAGGCGGCCGCCCGCGCGGGAGTGGCGGTGACCAACACGCCCGGCGCGCTCACCGAGGCCACCGCCGACCTCACCTGGGCGCTGCTCATGGCCGCCGCCAGGCGCGTGGTGGAGGGCGACCGCGTCTGCCGTGCGGGAGAGTTCCACGGCTGGCTTCCCACCCTCTTGCTCGGCAGGGAGGTGCACGGCGCGTCCATCGGCATAATCGGGGCGGGCAGGATAGGCGCCGCCGTGGCCCGCCGCGCCAAGGGCTTCTCTATGCGCATCTTTTACTGGAGCCGTTCGCCCAAGCCCGAGCTCGAGCTGGAGTTGGGAGCCGTCCGCAT
>QNBY01000147.1 GCA_003644275.1 Planctomycetota bacterium | reverse complement strand
TGGGGCAGGGGCGGTTGTAGCGGCGCTCCCAGTTCATGACGAAACGCTCCGCCTCCTCGCGCGACACCGCGGCCAGCGCCGGGTCCGCCCCGCCTGTGCCGTACACCACCAGGAACAGGCTGCGGAAGGCGTCCTCTATCGGCCCCTCCAGCCCCGCCCGTTTCCTCACTCCGGCCGGAGGCGGCCCCTCCCGCCAGGTCTTTCCGTCCCTCACGAACCTCACGAGCCCCGCCGCGGGCTTCGCCCGCACCGTGACGCCGTCCACGGAGAAACCGCGCGAGGGGAAGGGGAGCGCCCTTTCCGCTTCCCCGTCGTAGAGGATGGAGAAGGCGGAGACGTTGTCGGTGGTTATCCTCACCGGATCGCCCCACTCGAGCTCCAGGCGGGAGTAGCGGTCGGGCTCGGGGCGGCCGTCCAGCCGGACGTAGTAGGCTCTCCCGTGGCGGAGCAGGTTCGTCTTGAGGGACACCTTCCGCGGGAAGCGTTCCCGCCGGTGTTCGAGAAGCCAGGAGGCGATCTCCTCGAGCGAGCGGCTCGCGTGGCCGGTGTCTTCCTCGACGTAGGTCACCTTGTCGTAGCCCAGCGCCCGGAGCTTGTCCACCATGCTGCGGGCGTGCTCCACGGGCACTATCTCGTCGCGCCTGCCGTGGAAGCAGAGCACGGCGACGTTGCGCAGGTTCTCGGCGTAGGCGGCCGGGCAGGTGGACTCCCGGAGGAACTCGCGCAGGAAAGCGAAGGGCGAATCGTTCCTCAACCGCCAGTCCCACCGCTTCACCCAGGCGGTGAAGTCGGCGTTGCCCGCCACCGGCGCTATTGCGGCGAACAGGTGGGGACGTCGCACCGCGACGTACCACGAGCCCGTTCCCCCCATGCTGTAGCCTGTGAGATAGACGCGGTCGGCGTCCACGGCGTAGTTCTTCTCGACGTCCCGGATGGAGGCCAGCACTTCCTCCAGCGCCACCCACATGTAATCGGCCGAACCCCGCGCGTGGGGAGAGAGCACGAGCGCCCCCTCCAGCTCCGGCGCGGGATGGCCCTGGAACGGCCGGAACCACTCCGTCCAGCCGTGATGGTGCAACGAGACCACGAGGGGAAGCGGGCGGCGCGGGTCGTAGTCGGGCGGCACCGCGAGGGAGTATTCCTGCAAGGTGCCGTCCACCGGCGAGAGGTACCCTCTCATCACCACGCCGGTCCTGCCCTCGTAGGGGTCCTTGCCCGTGAGGAGGGCGGCCGCGTCGGACTTCAGCTCGCCCAGGCTCTCGTCGCCGAGGAAGCCTTCCGACGCGCGGTATTCGAGGTAGTCCGCGCGCACGAGCAGCGAGAGCCTCGCCGCTTCGAGCGATGGGGAGACGGCCGCGGAGAGTTCCTCCCGCAGGGCGTCGAGCGCGGCGGCGATCTCCGGCGGCGGGGGCGGGAGCAGGTCCCCGGCCACTTCCAGCGCCTTGCGGCGGGCGGCGGCCGTGCGGGAACGGGAGGGAGGCTCCGGCCGCGGAGCGGCCTCGGACGGAGAAGGGGACGCCGCGGCCGGAGAGGGGACAAGAATGGGCGAGAGCGGGGGCAGGGACGGAGCGGAGCGGGGCGCGGGCTTCTCCCCGCGTTCGGGGCGCAGGGAAAGGACGAGGGCGGCGGCCGCCGCCGCGAGAAAGAGCAGGAGAAAAGCCTTGCGCGGCATACCGGTCGGATTTTACCCGGCTTCGGAACCTTACACAAGGAACCGCCTTGCAATCCGCGAATGGCGCAGTATCCTGTTGGGTGAACCGTCCAGGAGGTGAAGAATGAGAAACGCGAAGGAAATACTTCTCAGGTTGGGCGTAAAGCCGGTCAATTCCGGCGCTTACGCCGGTGAGTGGCTCGATACCGAGGGACCGGAGCTGATTTCCTACAATCCCGCCAACGGGGAGGAACTCGGCAGGGTCCGCACCGCGACCGCGGCCGACTACGAAAAGGCGGTGGCCTACGCCCACGAGTCCTTCAAGGAATGGAGGATGGTCCCGGCGCCCAAGCGCGGCGAGATAATCCGCCAGCTCGGCGAGGAACTCCGCGTGCACAAGCAGGACCTCGGCGCGCTCGTCACGCTCGAGATGGGCAAGATAATCGCCGAGGGCGAGGGCGAAGTCCAGGAGATGATAGACATCTGCGACTTCGCCGTGGGCCTCTCCCGCCAGCTCTACGGCTACACCATGCAGTCCGAGCGCCCCTTCCACCGCATGTACGAGCAGTGGCATCCCATCGGCGTGGTGGGAATAATCACCTCGTTCAACTTCCCGGTGGCCGTGTGGGCCTGGAACGCGGCCATAGCGGCGGTGTGCGGCGACACCATGATGTGGAAGCCGTCCTCCCGAACTCCGCTCACGGCGATAGCGGTGCAGCACATCGTGAACCGCGTCTGCGAGCGCAACGGCGTGAAGGGCGTCTTCAACCTGGTGATAGGCTCGCGCAAGGAGATAGGCGAGGCGCTCATCCACGACAAGAGGATTCCCGTCGTGTCCGCCACGGGCTCGTGCGCCATGGGCCGCCACGTGGGAGAGGTGGTCGCCCGGAGGCTCGGCCGGAGCATACTCGAGCTGGGCGGCAACAACGCCATCATAGTGATGCCGGACGCCGACCTCAAGCTCGCGCTGCGGGCGGTGCTCTTCGGCGCGGTGGGGACGGCCGGCCAGCGCTGCACCACCACCCGCAGGCTGTTCCTGCACGAGGACATATTCGACGACTTCACCCGCTCGCTGGTGGAAGCCTACAAGCAGGTTCGGATAGGCGATCCCCTCGATCCCCACACCCTCATGGGGCCGCTGGTGGACCAGAAGGCGGTGCGTATATACCTCGAGGCGATGGACGCCATCCGCGAGCAGGGCGGCAAGATCATCTACGGCGGCGAGAAAGTCACCGAAGGGGTGCCCGCCGCCGGCGCGTTCGTGCTGCCCACCCTCGTTGAGGCGAAGAACTCCATGCCGATAGTGCAGGAGGAAACCTTCGCGCCCATCCTCTACCTCATCCGCTTCCGCGAGCTCGACGACGCCATACGCATGCACAACGACGTGCCGCAGGGCCTCTCCAGCGCCATCTTCACCACCAATCTCAAGTACGCCGAGAAGTTCCTCTCCGCCATGGGGAGCGACTGCGGCATAGCGAACGTGAACATAGGCACCTCCGGCGCGGAGATAGGCGGAGCGTTCGGCGGCGAAAAGGACACCGGCGGCGGCCGCGAGGCGGGCTCCGACGCCTGGAAGGGCTACATGCGCCGCCAGACGAACACCATCAACTGGGGCGACGACATGCCGCTCGCCCAGGGGATAAAGTTCGGCGACTGACGCGCCCCGGAGCACCGGCGAACGAGAGAGGGGGGACCGCGCGTCCCCCTCTTCCTTTCCGGCCGGCGGGCTTTTCAGGGCCGGGACAAGCTGATATAATCGCGGCGTGAAATTGCGGCCTTTTCTCCCGCTCCTGGTGCTGTTCCTGCTCGCCGCGCCGCCCGTCCGTCCGGCGGCCGAGAGCGCCGATACGCCCCGCCCGCTGATTTGCGACCTCCACTCGCACGCCTCGCCCTGGAAGGGCGTGGGGGACTCGGGCTCGCTCGCCCCGGAGGACTCCCTCGCGCTGCACGCGGCGAAGGGCTACGACGTGGTGGTCTGGTCGCCCCATTCGGACTTCGCCACCCGCGGCGCGGAGAGGATGAGAGCGTTCGCCGCCGCGCTGGCGCTCATGCCCCTGAGAAAGGGAAAGACGGTCTTGCGCCTCGGCCTCGAATTGACGCTCGAGCCGGGCCCCAACTACCGGAAGACGCTCGGCGTGGGCAACAACGACCACCTGGGCTTCGTGGGACTGAAGGTCCCCCTGCCGCACGGGCTCTCGTGGCGCGCGGCCTTCGAGCTCGCCCACGCCCGCGGCGCGCTGGGGACGATCAACCATCCCGGCCCCGGCCCGGCGGAATGGGAGGAAGGCTACTGGCAGAAGCCCGACCTGCTCCCCCTGGCGGACGGGCTGGAGTGCTACAACGGCCGCCTCGCGGCGCTGGGACGCTTCGAGGAAGCCGCCTACCGCTGGGCGGTGTCGAGGGGAGCGAGGCTGTTCTGCACGGGAGGGACCGACTTCCACAAGAGGGACGACCCGCTCCGCGTGGCGACGACGGTCTACGTCCGGCCCGGCGAGGGGCTGCTCGACGCGCTTCGGGCGCGGCGCACGGTGGCGCTCTCGGACACGGCGCTCGCCCCGCCGCTCGCGGTGGCGCATCTCGGCGAGGCGGTGGTCGGTGAGAGGGTGAAGCTCTCCATCGAGTTCGCCCGCAGGATGGACAGGGTGTTCCTCTACCGCGGGGAGAAGGTCTTCAAGCGGTTCGAGGGCGTCGAGAGGGCCGAGGCGGAAGTGCCTTGCTCCGGCGATGCCTGG
>QNBY01000146.1 GCA_003644275.1 Planctomycetota bacterium | reverse complement strand
TGGAAAGGGCGTTGCGCGCAGGCATGGGAAACTGCCTCCGTATCCTTATGATATTACTATATGCCGCGAAACGCGGAATATCAAGAAAACCCAACGACATTTTTCACCCGAACGATCCGCCCCTCTCCCCGCGCCGCAAGTCTCCCCCTCCTTCCCCCCAAACGAAAAACCCCGGACCTCGCGGCCCGGGGCGCTCGCGCGGCGCGAAGCCGCGGAAGAACTCAATTCCTCAGGCGCATCAGCCGCGGCAGAAGCCGCTTCAGCTCGTTCAGCCGGAACATCTCCACCAGCAACTGCGGGCGCTCCAGCGCCTTCTTGCGGAAGTACGGCCGCCGCCCGCAGCACAGCAGCTTCTTCAGCCCGTAGCTTATGTACACGTTCTCGTAGGCGTTCCACCATTCCGCGCTCGCCAGCTTCGCCTTGAACCGCTTTATGTCCTTGTACGGATCCGGCAGCAACTCGCACCCCTCCTGCAGAAACTTCATCCGTAACCCCCGCTTCAGCCGGTTCGTGTTCTCTATCGCTATCATCACGATGGACCACAACACTATCTCCTTCAGCTCCTCCGCCTTGAACCCCTCGTCCAGCACTATGTGACAGTACGCCGGACGCCCCCGCTCCCACCCCTTCGTGAACGCGAGCCCCTTCGCGAGCTTCGCCCCCTTGAACTCCTTCTCCGACTGCGCCCGCGTCATCACCATCTGCTGGAAGCTCTTGCTGTCCACCTTCCCTATCACGAACACCACCGGGTACGCGAGCCCCATCTTCTCGAACTTCTCCGCCGGAAGGTAGTCGCTGTACTCGTCGTAGGAATTCGTGCATATCGTGTAGCGCATCATGCGCTCCAGCAACAGGTAATAGGTGTTGTCGCCGGGCGCCTGCTTGCCCAGGAACACCTCCCCCCGCCCCATCGCGTCCACCGGCGGGAGCTCCTTCGCCCACGGCTTCTCGTGGTAGTAGTCGAACACCGGCGTGAAGTAGCCGAACGTCTCCCGGAAGAGCTGCTCCGCCCCCATCTCCAGCCCCCGCTTTATCCGCTCGATATCGTCCGGCGTGAACTCCGCCTTCATCCGCATCCAGTCGAGCTTCGCGTCCGTCTTGGGGAATATGTACACCAGGACCGGCATACGCAGCGCCAGAGCGACGTTCTCGTTCTTCAGCACCGGAATCACGTTCGGATCGTTGAAAAGCCGCCAGCGGAGCTGCAACGTCCTGTCGCGTATGGCCTTGTCCGCGTCCGGCAGCAGGTCCGCCAGCGCCGACATCTTCAGCGCCCGCCTCGCTATGTACTGCTTGTTCTCGTAACACCCCATCCGCCCCAGCTCATAGCCGGGATTCCAGTCCTCCGACGCTATGCAGTTGTAGAGGGCCAGAGCCGTCCGGTACGCCGTCCGCGCGTCGTTGATGAATCGCTCCTCCAGAAGCTTCTCCAGGTATTCCTTCCGCCCGGGATACCTCTGCGTGTCGTCGTCCACCCGAACCAGCTCCAGCGCCCTCGTCTCGTCCATCACCAGCAGGCGCCCCCGCTCGTAGGCCATGTACTTGTACGGCAGCGTGACCTTCATCTTGCGCCCGTTGAACTTCGGTATCCGTATCATCGCTGGCCGCGGCCGGCAGCTCCCCCGGCCCCCCGCGCCGTAGTACGCCTTGAACGCCACGTCGAAGCTCGCTATGGTGTGCCCCTTCCTCTGCTTGTTCTTCGGGTACTTCTTCATCCCCAGCACGTACAGCGGCCCTTCCGTCACCTCGCCGGAGTACCACGCGAACACCGCGTGGTACTTCCCCCCGCGCCGCGTTATGCGAAGCAACCCCCGCCTGTCGTCCAAGGTGAACTCGAACAGCCCCGTCAGCATCCGGCCCGCCTCGTCGTCCAACGCTATCTCGTCCTCGGGCGGCAGCTTCTCCGGCGGCAGGGCCCCCGGCCGCTCCACGTCGTTCGCGAACACCCACACGTCCGTCAGCTCGTCCGCGACCGGCCCGTCCCCCAGCCGGCTCCTCACCCGAAGCCTGCTCGTCCACTCCCCGTCCAGCCCGGGCATGTTCAGGTTTATCGTGGCGTGCTGCCCCTTCACCTCCGCGTATATCACCCGCGGCTCGATGCGCCCCGGCTTCCCCTCCATCACGCACTTCGGCCGCTCCCCGTAAGGCCGGAAGATCACCGTCCAGTCCCCCTTCCACTCCCCCTTCTCGTTCGCCGCCGCCATGGGATCCAGCCCGAACTCGAAGGTGTACGTCAGCTCCGGCGGCCCTTCCTCAGGAAAGTCCTGCCCCACCTTCAGGTCCAGAAGCAGATAGTCCGGCCCCTCGAAGACGTACTCCAGCGACACCAGCTCCGCCAGCTTCCGCGCCTTCACGTCCCGCGCGGCGTCGTCCGGCTTGTCCGTCTTCTTCTCGGCCCCCGCCGTCACTGCGACCGCGAGCCCCACCACAACGAACGCGACGATGAGCGGAATGCGCCTCATTTTTCGCCTCCCTTTCCCCATAGTGTAGCACTTTTCACGCCCCGGCGTCTCCTTGAAGAGGGGGAAAATCGGCTACAATTTTCACAAATAGCCAACGGAGCGGAAATGGGAATCAAAGAATGGCTCGTCCCGCAGGACAAGGTGTTCTTCGACCTCCTCGACAGCATCGCCGAGGCCCAGGTCGAGGCCGCCGAGTACCTGAAGACCGTCATCGAGCGCCCCGACAGAATGTTCGAACACAACCTCAAGATGAAGGAAATGGAGAGTCACTGCGATTCGCTCGTCCACAGGCTCCTCACCCAGCTCAACCTCTCCTTCATCACCCCCATCGAGCACGACGACCTCGCCGCCCTCGCCCGTAAGCTCGACGACGTGGTGGACAACATTTACGGCGCCATAAGCAAGATGTACCTCTTCGAGGCCACCGAACTCCCCCCCGATTTCTCCAAGCTCGTGGACGTCGTCGTCCGCGCCTGCGCCGAGACCAAGGAAGGCGTCTTCGCCCTCCGCAAGATGAAGAAGAAGGACCTCGTCAACCGCCATTGCGTCGAGGTGAACCGCCTCGAAAACGTCGCCGACGAGATATCCCGCCAGATGATCGCCGACCTCTACAAGCGCGGCGACGTCCTCATGATCCTGAAACACAAGGAAATAATAGACGTCCTCGAGGATGCCGTGGACTGCTGCGAGGACGTGGCCGACATTCTCTCCGACATAGTGGTCAAGAACACCTGATCCCGTGGAATACCTGCTCGACGTATTCAATCTGCCCGCGCTGTTCATCATCACCATCGTCATCGCGCTCGCGTTCGACTTCGTCAACGGCTTTCACGACGCCGCCAACGCCATCGCCACCGTCGTTGCCACCCGCGTCCTGCCCCCCGGCGCGGCCCTCCTCATGGCGGCCTCCTTCAACCTCATCGGCCCCCTCGTGGTGGGCGTCGCCGTCGCCAAGGCCATAGGCGGCGGCATAGTCTCCTTCGAGATCGTAAAGCAGGGAGGGATACACCTCGTCTTCGCCGCCCTCGTCGGAGCCATCCTGTGGGACCTCATCACCTGGTGGTGGGGCCTCCCGACCTCCTCCTCCCACGCCCTCATCGGCGGCCTCGTGGGCGCGGCGCTCGCCGTCCGGATGCACGCGGGCTCGGTCATCTGGTTCAAGCACGGCCCCGGCGGCGTCATGGACGCCCCCAAGGGACTGATGGTGATCATCGTGTTCATGGTGGTCGCCCCCGTGCTGGGCTTCATCGGCACCTATCTGTTCTCGCTCCTGAACGCCCGCCTCTTCTTCAAGACCCCCGCCCCCAAGGCCAACTGGTGGTACCGCAAGCTGCAGCTCCTATCGGCCGCCTCCTATTCCTTCACCCACGGCGCGAACGACGCCCAGAAGGTCATGGGCGTTATAACCATGCTGCTCGTCACCGCCGCCCAGGCGGGCCATTCCACCTACGACAAGCTCGGCGTCGCCCCGACCGACTCCGCCCCTCCCACCTGGGTCATTGTCGCCTGCGCGCTGGCCATCGGTCTGGGAACGGCCGCCGGCGGCTGGCGCATCGTCCGCACCATGGCGAGCCGCATAACGAGGCTGCACCCCTTCGAGGGCTTCTGCGCCGAGACCGGAAGCGCCCTCGTCCTGTTCGGCACCGCCCATTTCGGCATTCCCGTCTCCACCACGCACGTCATCTCCGGCGGCATAATGGGCGTCGGCGCGGCGGCCGCGAGGGGAGGCGTCCGCTGGGGCGTCGCCCGCCGAATCTTCTGGGCCTGGATCCTCACCATCCCCGCCGCCGCCTTCTTCTCCTACATCACCTACTACATAGCCTACATCATCTTCGACGTCTGACGCCCCGACCTCCGCGCCTCCCTTCCCCCCCCCCCGCGAAAAAGCCCCCCGCCCCACCCCCTCCCCTCCCCCCCCAAAAAACCTTCGCAAAAAAACGCCGC
>QNBY01000145.1 GCA_003644275.1 Planctomycetota bacterium | reverse complement strand
TAGTGGAGCGCGACGCCGACGTGGCCGACGCCGTCTCCCGCATCGTCTTCGGCGGCTACTACCAGTCCGGGCAGAGCTGCGTGAGCGTCCAGCGCGTCATCGTCCACGAGGCCGTGTACGCCGAGCTCAGGGAAAGGCTCGTCGAGGCCGTCTCCGCCCTCCGCTGCGGCGCCCCCCGCGACGAGGACACCTTCATCGGCCCCGTCATCTCCGAGGCCGAGGCGGAGAGGATAGTCTCCTGGATGGAATCCGCCGTCGCAGCGGGCGCGAGGCTCCTCACCGGCGGAACCCGCGACGGCGCAATGGTGAAGCCCGCCGTGCTGGAGGGAGTCCCCCGCGACCAGCCCCTCTGGCGGCGCGAGGTCTTCGGCCCCGTGACCGTCCTCGCTCCCATCTCCGACTTCGACGAGGCCCTCGCCCTCGCCAACGACTCCGACTACGGCCTCCAGGCGGGCGTCTTCACCCGCGACGTGTACAAGCTCATGAAGGCGTGGGACGAGCTGGAGGTCGGCGGCGTGATGGCGAACGAGGTCCCCTCCTGGCGCGTGGACCACATGCCCTACGGAGGCGTGAAGCACAGCGGAACCGGCAGGGAGGGCATACGCTTCGCCATGGAGAAGATGACGGAGATACGCCTCTTCGTGCTCCGGACGCCCTGACGCTCAGAACAACTCGAACACGTAGGCGAGACAGTAGTACACTCCCACCCCTATCAGCAGCACCCCCGTGACGACCTTCGCCCACTTCGAGAACGCCGTCACCGCCGCGAACATACGCGCCGTCGCCCCCGCTCCTATCGCGGCGGCGACCGCGAAGACGAACACCGGCAGCGCCGTCCCCACCCCGTACACCGCGGGCAGGAACCAGGGCTCGCGGTACTTCACCGCCAGCGGAACGAGGCTCGCGAAGAAGAACGCCGCCGATACCGGGCAGAACGAGAGCGCGAACAGCACCCCCAGCAGCAACGAACCCAACGGCGTTATCTTGTCCCCCTTCACCTTGGCCTTGAGCGCCGGGAAGGGGATGTCTATCAGGCCCAGCACGAGCATCCCGCCGAGGATGAGCAGCGGCCCCAGGTACTCGTTCATCCTGTTCTGCAGGAACTCCGACAGCGCCAGCCGCGAGGTGAGCCCCAGCGTCAGCAGCGCCCCCAGCGCCACGTAGGCCGAGAGCCTGCCGAGGGTGTAGAGGAATCCGCTCAGCAGCACGCGCGGCACGCTCTCTATGTGCCGGGCGATGAACCCCACCGCGGCCACGTTGGTGGCGAGCGGACAGGGGCTTACCGAGGTGAGCACTCCCAGCCACAGGGCGGCCAGCAGCGCGGCGGTGTAGCCTTCCATCACTTGCCCTCCATGAACGAGCGCACCTGCGAGCGCACCCACTCGAGGAAGCCCTCCCGGTCGCGCAACCGCTCCCACACGCCGTCGAGCTTCCGCCAGCGCACCCGGCGGCCGCCCTCGAACTGCACGAGCACCACCGACTTGGCGTAGAGCTCGTAGTCCTCTATGTAGTGCTGGTTCTGCGGCAGGTCGCAGTCCACCGTCTCGTAGAACAGGACGCCCGAGCGCACGAGATCGGGAAAGCCCTTCTCCACCGCCTCGCGGGTGTATTCCTCCAGCTTGTGGCAGGTGGAGCACCGCTTGCCGCCGATGAAGTAGTACACCGCGAAGCGCTCGCCTTCGGCGGGAGCGGGCGTCGGCGAAACAGACGCCTCCGGGGCGGCCGGAACCCGCCGCTGCACCGCGCCGGTCTCCTTCAGCACTATCCACAGCACGCTGAACGCCGTGAAGGCGAGCAGGACGGCCGTCACCGCCTTGCGGAGGACGGGAGCGCTCAACGCTCGTCCCCCCCTATCAGCGCCTTCAACTCCTCCACCGGCGGCACCCGGCCGGCGAGCTTCACCTCCCCGTCCACCACCAGCGCGGGCGTCATCATCACGCCGTACTCCATTATCTCGCCAATGTCGGTGACCTTCTTCACCTCCGCCTCGACGCCCGCCTCCCTCACGGCCTGCTCCACCCGCTCGTGGAGTTTCCGGCACTTGGGACAGCCCGTCCCGAGGATTCGCACCTGTCTCATCGTTTTTCCTCCTTACACGTCCTTGGATTTCCTCACGCTTCGGAGCGTCCCGCCTGCGCGGCGGCCGCTCTCAGAACAGGGCGCCGTATATGGCGCCGCTCAGGGTGGCCATGACGACCACCGTCGAGACGAACACGACCGTCTTCTTCGTGCCCATTATGCTCCGTATCACCAGCATGTTGGGCAGCGAGAGCGCGGGACCCGCCAGCAGCAGCGCCAGCGCGGGACCCTTGCCCATCCCGGCGTTCAACAGACCCTGCACGATGGGCACCTCCGTGAGCGTGGCGAAGTACATGAACGCCCCGCTCACCGAGGCGAAGAAGTTCGCCGCAAGCGAGTTCCCGCCCACCAGCGACGCCACCCACGAGCCCGGGATTATCCCCTCGCCCCCCGGCGTGCCCAGGAAGAAGCCGGCCGCCAGCACGCCGCCGAAGAGCAGGGGCAGTATCATCTTCGCGAACGTCCAGCTCGACGAAAGCCACTCGCCAGCCTCTCCCCCGCGCCGGAACAGCACGGTCGCGAACGCCGCCGTCCCCGCCGCGAACGGGACGACCGGGTTTCCCCGAAACACCGCCGCGAGCGCCGCCACTCCCACAGCCGCGAGCAGCACCTCCCACGCCTTCAGCCGGAACATCAGCACCGACAGCACGGCGAGCAGGGCCGCGAACGCCGCGGTGAGCCACCACTTCGCGCCGTACACGAGCGCCCACAGGCCGACCTCCACGTCCGGTTTCCCCCAGTTCGCGAAGACCAGCACGCCCACCATCGAGGCGAAGAACAGCCCGTCCAGCCAAAGCGGGCGCTTCGTCTCCACCGGCGGCTGCGACGCCTGCGCGAGCGCCTTCTCCTTCTCTTCCTCCCGGAACAGGAAGGCCATCACGAACCCCACCAGCACCGAGAAGGAAACCGCCGCCACGCCGCGCGCCACTCCCAGCTCCACGCCGAGCACCCGCGCCGTGAGCACTATCGCCAGCACGTTTATCGCCGGGCCGGAGTAAAGGAAGGCGCAGGCCGGGCCGAGCCCCGCCCCCATGCGGTATATCCCCGCGAACAGCGGCAGCACCGTGCACGAGCACACCGCCAGTATGCCGCCGGACACCGACGCCACGCCGTAGGCCAACACTTTGTTCGCTCCCGCGCCGAGGTACTTCATCACGGACGCCTGCGAGACGAACACGCTTATCGCCCCCGCGATGAAGAAGGCGGGCACCAGGCAGAGCAGCACGTGCTCCCTGGCGTACCAGCGCACGAGCTTCAGCGCCTCCAGCACCGCGCCGGTGAAGCGCTCGCTCTCCACCGGCAGGTTGTAGAGCAGCGCGAAGGCCCCGGCGAACAGAAGCAGCACCCTCAGCTCACGCTTCATCCGCCTCTCCCGCCGCGCGCGCGGCCCTCGTCTCCCTGCCCCTGAGCACGCTCTCCACGCACTGCATGAAGGACAGGGCGCACGGCACCAGCAGGAAGTAGAACACCTTCACTCCCTCCCTGCGCCGCCCTACGAGACCGGCCCCGGCGATCACCGACAGATGCCGCGACACCGTGGACGGGTCCAGCGACACCTGCTCCGCCAACTCCCCGGCCTGGCGCTCCCCTCCCGCCAGCAGATCGAGAAGGTACAGCCTGACCGGGCTCGCCATCGCCTTGAGCACCTCGGCCCGCAGCTCGTACTTCGCGGGATCGAACGTGGAAACGGACGATGTTTTCATAGTTGGCAAAATATGCAACTATTGCGCCGGTCAAGTTTTTCCCCCGAAAAACGCTAAACTTCTCACCTCACGAGGAGAGACGCCCATGAAGAAGTACCTGCTCGTAACGGCCGCGGCCCTCGCCGCCGGCGCGGCGATACTGCTCGCCTTTCTCGTGGCGGACCGCGAGCCCGAATGTCCCGTGCTCGTCCTCACGGGTGCCGATCCCTTCCGCGGCGAGGTGCTCACCGCCCTGAAGCGCACGCTCGCCGACCGCTGCGACCTCCGCCCCTCCGACGTGCGGGTGGTGGAGTTCGGCGGGGCGGGGGCCGACACCGACGGCGTGGACTGGGACGCCCTCCCCCTCGCCCGCGTGCTCGTCTGCCTCCTTCCCCCCGGGAAGCGCCCCCTCCGCTGCGCCTCCCCCGTCGTCATGGGTCCCCTGCGGGGCTCGCAGCGCGGGTTCATGGCCGCCAACCCCGGCGTATCCTTCCTCGTGAGCGACCTTTTCGACCTCCCCCTCGCCGAGTCCCTCGCGGGCCTCGGCGTCCCGCCGCGTCCCCTCGTGCTCGCCGCCATGGACTGCGCGGGAGGCCGGGCGGCCTTCTCCGCCGCGCGCGGCATACCCCCCGATGCCCCCTTCGCGGGC
>QNBY01000144.1 GCA_003644275.1 Planctomycetota bacterium | reverse complement strand
GCCATCTTGCCGTCGAACGGCAGCCGGGTCCAGGGCGGACCGGTCAGCCCGGAAGCGGCCGCCAGGAAGCCGACCAGGAGGGCGAGGAAGGCGGGAACGTTGCGCAATGTCATTTCCAGAAGAGAGAACGACGGGGGCCGGGAGTTGTTACGCGGCCCGGAAAGGCGGTACAATTCGCACCATGCGCCGCGGCACCTTTATACTTCTTTTTGCGGCGGCGGCCACAGGGCTCGCGGCCGCCGCGTGGTTCGCCTCCAAGATGGGCGAGCGGGACCGGGACGAGGCGCCCTCCCCCGCCGCAGTCACGGCCCCGGACGTCCGCCCGTTGGAGCTCTTCCTTCACGCCCGCGACTACCGCGAGAGGATATCCCTGCTCCCGCCCGACGTGCGGGCGATCCTCATCGAATGGTCCGGCGAATGGAGGCTGAAGCCCGCCGCCGCCTTCGGCGAGATACTGAAGCCCGTGTGGAAGCCCGGCTCGGCCCGGGCGGAGGTGAAGGTGCGCGTGAAGGACTTCCCCTTCCCCGGCGAGGTGGGGCTCGCCACCTTCCGGCTCAGGCACTTCGAGGAGGGATGGCGTCTCGACCTGTTCGCGAGCGAACCCGGCTACCTGCCTCTGCTCGTGAACTGCCTCGAACATCCGGTGGGCACGCTGCTGGCGTACTTCGGCGCGCCGGACGCCGTCACGATGAAGCGCTACCTGTTCGAGGAGGTGTTGAAGGCGGGCGATCCGAACGAACGCACGCCGCTGGCGGTGGGGATACCGTGGGCGGGCTGGAGGCTGGCGGGGATAGAGTCCGTCGAGGTGAAAGGGACGCAGGCGCGGGCGGAGGTCATGCTCGCGGGCCCCGGCGGGAAGCGGGCCGAGGCGCGGCTGGCGCTGGCGCGCCTGATGGGCTCGTGGTTCGTGGTGAAGGGGAAGGCGTTTCAAGGCCGGGGGCCAAAAGCGGATAGAATGCCGCCGAAAGGGGGTTGAGTGAGCGAGCGGCTTTCTCTTTCCGACCTGGCGAGGTACGTCGAGATAACCCTCGGCGAGCTGATGAAAGCGGTCCATCGCGGGGAGCTGAAGATGGAGGAGCGGGGGGCCGACCGCTTCGTGGAGCTGGAGGAGGCCATCCGCTTCTGCGAGGAACGCGGCATGGAGACGAACGCCCTCAAGCGGCTCCGCAAGAAGCGGGTGCTGGTTGTGGAGGACGACGAGGCATACTCCGAGATGCTGGCGGACGTGCTCACGGCGGACCCGCGCGTGTGGGTGCGAACCGCCGCCACGCTGTTCGAGGCGCGGGAGACGATGGAGGAGTTCCGGCCTCACCTGGTGTTTCTGGACGCGAACCTGCCCGACGGCTACGGGCCGGAGCTCATGAGGGAGGCGCGCGAGGCCGGCCTGGAGACGGAGTTCGTGGGCATAACCGCCCTGTCCTCGCGGAGGACTTTCGGCGACATGAAGGCCGCTGGAGCGCGGGAGGTGCACATAAAGCCGCTGCCGCCCGCGAAGGTCCACGAGATAGTGCAGCGGCTGTTCGGAGGGGAGGAAGGGGACTTTCGACCGGCGGGCGCAGGGTAATATAATAGGACGTTCATGAGCCGACTACGAGGTGAAGGATGAAGAGACGTTTGCTGCTCGCTTTGCTTTTGCCTGCGGTCTTCGCGCTCGCGGCGATCGGAAGCGCCGGAGCCGAACAGGGCAAGGCATCGGGTGAAGATCCTCTGGCGAAGTACAACAGGCCGCTCGATCTCGGTCCCGAGAAGGGCGAGCTGAAGCTGACGCTCAAGCAGGCCATCGAGACGGCCGTGCGGAACAATCTCGGCATCGAGGGATACCGCTACGGCGTGAAGGCGAGCGAGCAGGACGTGGTCGCCGAAGAAGCGGCGTTCGACCACGTCTTCTTCGCGTCCATCCCCTTCAAGCGCGAGCGCACGATGCTCGAGAGCGCGATGACGCCGTCCGTTTACACCAAGGCGGGCTACACCTTCGGCTTCAAGAAGCGTTTCCGCACGGGCACCTACTACCAGGTACAGGTGACGGACGAGTTCACCCACTACACCATGCCCGTCCCGGGCAACCGGGCGACGCTGATGCTCACGATAGCGCAGCCGCTCATGCGGAACGCGGGCAGGCGGCTCAACACCGCGCATCTCGATATGGCCCGCAACAACCGCGAGATGGCGCTGCTGGAGCTCGAGAACCAGCTCAACGACCTCGTCTATCAGGTCACCTCGGCCTACTGGAACCTCGCGCTGGCGCGCGCGAGCCTCGAGGTGGCGTTGAACGGCCAGCGGCTCGCCGAGGAACTCTACCGCACCACGAAGAACATGGTGGAGAGCGGCGTGGTGAAGAAGCTGGAGCTGCTCCGGGCCGAGTCCGGCGTTGCGGCCCGCGAGGATTCGGTGCAGCTCGCCCGCATGAACGTGAAGGCGGCGGAGGACCACCTGAAGATGCTTCTCAACCCCCATCGCAGCGGGCTCATAACCGACGAGCGGGTGGTGTTGCTCGATTCGCCCACCGACGAGGCCGTGGAATGTTCCTTCGAGGAGTGCGTCCGAAGGGCGCTCTCCGACCGGCCCGACCTGCGCAAGGCCCGCGTGGGGCTCGTCCAGAGGAAGATAGGGCTCGACGTGGCGCTGAACCAGCTCAAGCCGAAGGTGGACATATCGGCGGTTTTCGCGCTCACCGGCATCGCGGCCGACTACGGCGACAACTGGGAGGGACTCGGCCGGGCCGACTACTACACCTGGCAGATAGGGCTGGACATCGAGTACCCGCTCGGCAACCGCGCGGCCAAGGCGGCCCTCAAGAAGGCGGAGTACGAGTTTCGCCAGACCAAGATGCAGGTGCTGGGGGCCGAGCAGGGGGTGATGTTCCAGGTCCGCAACGCCATAAGGAAGGTGCGGACGAACCTGCGGCGCATAAGGGCGGCGCGCATCGCGACGAGGCTCGCCGAGCGCTCGTTGCGCGAGGAGGAGGAACGCTACCGCGTGGGACAGAGCACTTCGATAGAGGTGCTGCGCTTCCAGACCGACCTCATCGCCGCCCAGACGCGGGAGCTGCAGGCGATCATAGACTACAACCTCGCCATAGCGGAGCTGAACAAGGCCCGCGCCTCCAACCTCACCGACAACCGCATCGACGTGGAACAGTTCATCGAGCCGCGCCTGGACGAGCCTTCCTGGAGCGAGCGGGAGACCTACCGCCCGCTGCTGAAGCTCACGAAGGACGGGACCGGGAGCGGGAAGTAAGGAGGAACGCCCGCATGTTGAACGAGAAGGCGCTCATCGAGAGCATCCCCAATTTCAGCGAAGGAAGGCGGCGGGAGGTCATCGACGACATAATCGCCGCCGTGAAGGCCGTGGAGGGAGTGAAGGTCCTGGACCATTCCTCCGACGCCGACCACAACCGGACGGTGCTCACGCTGGCGGGCTCGCCCGCGGGGCTGCGTGAGGCGATCCGCGCGCTCTACCGCAAGGCCGCCGAGCACATCGACCTGAGGAAGCACTCCGGCGAGCATCCCCGCATGGGCGCGGTGGACGTGGTGCCCTTCGTGCCCCTGCGCAATTGCACCATGGAGGACTGCGTGGAGTTCTCCAAGGAGATAGGCCGCATGATATGGGAGGAGTTCGGCGTGCCCGTCTTCCTGTACGAGAACTCCGCCACGAGCGACGCCCGGAAGAACCTCGCCAAGATACGGAAGGGCGAGTTCGAGGGCATGGCCGAGAAGATGAAACAGCCGGAATGGAAGCCGGACTTCGGCGGCGACGAACCCCATCCCTCGCTCGGCGTGAGCGCGGTGGGCGCCCGCATGGCCCTCATAGCCTTCAACGTGAATCTCGACACGCCGGACGTGGAGATAGCCAACAAGATAGCGCGCGCGGTGCGGCACATATCCGGCGGGCTGCGCTACTGCAAGGCCATGGGCGTGGAGCTGAAGGACCGCAACCAGACCCAGGTCTCCATGAACCTCGTCAACTACAAGAAGACGCCCATATACCGCGTGGTGGAGCTGATACGGATAGAGGCCAAGCGGTACGGCGTGAACGTGGTGGGAAGCGAGATAGTGGGGCTCGTGCCGATGGAGGCGATAGCGGAGAGCTTCGCCTACTACGTGGGGCTGGAGAACTACGACTTCGAGATGATCCTGGAATCGAGGCTGTGAGCGCGGAACTCGACATCGCGGTACTGAACGCCGGAACCGTCCACACCATGCGGGGGCCGGTCCCCCGCCGGGGTAGAGAAATGCTCGACACCGGCGCGGTCCGCGGGGCGGCGGTGGGGGTGAAGGACGGCCGAATCGCCTACGTGGGGCCGGAGGACGGCCTGGAGGCGGCGGGCTTCCGCATCGGTCCCCGCACCGAGGTTCTGGACGCCGCGGGCGGAGACGTCATTCCCGGCTTTGTGGACAGCCACACCCACCTGATATGGCTCGGCGACCGCCGCG
>QNBY01000143.1 GCA_003644275.1 Planctomycetota bacterium | reverse complement strand
CCCTTCAGCCGCTTCTCCAGCGTTATCTGGCGCGACACCACCTTGCCGTCCTTCGTTATGCTGTAGAGCGCGTCCAGGCGGGAGTAGTCGAACAGTTTGCGGTCCACGTCCAGGTCGAAAGCGAACTCGTAGGCCTTCAGCACCGATAGCTGATCCCCCTTCGGGAGGTCCTTGAACTTCAGCGCCCCCTTTATGTGCGCCAGCGGGCGGCCTTCCTTGCGCTCCAGCGACTCGAACGAGTACACTATCCGCACCTTGTAGCGCCCCACCTGTATGTCGCGCGCCCACTCGTCCCCCACCTCGCGCTTCTGGGGCGGCAGGAAGATGACGTTCCCCGCAGACACCTGTATCACGTCCTTTATGTCGTTGCTGGCGAGCCCCGGATCGGGCTCGCCGTTCTCGGAGATGACGCCGAAGTCGAAAACCGGCGTCTTCATGCGCTGCAGTATCAGCTCCGCTTCCTTCTGCCGGTTCACCTCCTGGCGCGAGAGCGGCAGCCCGTTCGCCGTCGCCTCGTCCACCGACATGTCCCGGAACACCCGCTGCGAGACGTACTCCAGCCATACCCCGTCCTTGGAGAAGGTAACGTAGTCGTTGTCCAGCGCGGACGAGATGGCGAAGATCACCGCCTCGCCCGTCTGCGGGTCCTTCACCAGCGTCCGCTTCGTCTCCTTTATGTCGTAGCGGTAGAGCGTGCCGGGGTCCAGGCGGAACTCCAGCGTTACCGCCCCTTCCTCGGCCGGAAGGACCGCGGCGAAAAGTGCCAGAATGAGCGCAAACAGTGCCGTGCGGTGCATTTGAACTCCCGTTCGAGTATAGCCCCCGTCAAAGCGGCGGCAATTCAAAGGCCGTTCACACGCTCCAGTTGAGGGCGTCGAACTCCTCGCCCGGGACCTTCAGCGCGAAGGCCCCGCCTCTCGGCAGTATCTCCACGGTGCGGCCTTCCTCCAGAAGCAGTACGTGAAACTCCACCTCGTCGCCCTGCGCCGCGCCGAGCGCCTCCAGCGGCACCGCCCCCTCGAACACCCGTTCGTAGGCGGCCCGCCCCGCGGGCTTCGTGCATTCCGGATCGGCGAACAGCGTGTCGGCCCGCCGCCCCAGCGGGTAGTAGAACCGCCTCATGACCGGCTTCCTGAACTCCAGCGCCAGCGTGGCCCCTTCCGCCGCCCCCTGCTTGCCGAAGTCCACCCGCACGAACAGCTCCTCCCGGCCGAAGCCGAACATCACGTTCGATATCCGGCTCAGCGCCGCGCGCGCCATCGCCCCGAAGTCCGCCGACGGATCGTACCGCCCCGCGAACCGCCACTCGAAGAACGACGTCACCCGCCCGTCCACCTGCACTTCCAAAAACGACGCGGGCTCGCTGTACGGCTTGCGCCCCGCCTTCCTTTTGACGGGCTCGTCCAGGAAGTTCGGGTACGATTCCCCCAAGTGCCGGTACACGTTCTTCAAATGCAGCCGGAACAGCGCGTCGAACTCCATGTCCTGCGAGGACGTGTGGTCCTCCCCGTACCACCAGAAGTAGTCCGACCCCTCCGCTATGTATATCTCCTCCCACGCCGCCCGGATCGCCTCCGCCCCGTAGTTCATCCTCTCGTTCCGCGTCTTGCGCAGCAGGTCCGTCCTCACCGCGTCCAGGTATTCCCACGCCTTCAGGTCCTCGGGATGCCCGGCCCAGATGGCGAAGTTCCCGTTTATCCACGACCCCGCCGCCAGCCTGTCCACCCCACGCTCCGGCGGGTGCTCCTCGAGGAACGCCCCCACCGTGGTCGGCCGCACGAAGTCCGCCTCCGCGAGCCTCTCGAACAGGCGCGTCAGGAAGGGCTCCGCCGTCCGCCGGTAGTGCTCCCACGCGTTCTCCCCGTCCATTATCACGAAGACGCACAGCGGCCGCTCCCGGTGCCGTTCGGCTATCCCCCTCAGCCGCCCCAGGAAGTCCTCCACCGCGTCCTCCTCCCGGTAGTACTGGTACTGGAAGGACAAGAGGTCGGAGAGCCCGTGGTCCCGGAACACCACCGCCAGATCCCCCTCCACCCCGCGCACGCGGTAGGGACGGTAAGGATGCCTCTCCGCGGGAGGGACGTCCGACGCCGAGCGCGCCAGTATCTCCTGGTCGGTCGCTATCCACCGTATGCCCGCCGACGCGAACAGCTCCGCCGCCCGCTGCGACACGCTCCCCTCCGACGGCCACATCCCCGCGGGGGGCTTGCCGAACGTCCGCGTGTGGAAGTCCACCGCCGCCTTCACCTGGTGCGCGGCGTCGGGCTCCATGGACTCCGTCCGGCGCGGCAGCGGCGTCCCGGGCATCGCCTCCAGCACCGACCGCTCGTCCAGCAGCAACGGCACTATCGGATGGTAGAACGGCGAGACGCTCAGCTCCACCTTCCCCGCCGCCTCCAATTCCCGGTGCAGCGGCACTATCCGCCTCAGTATCTCGACCTGCAGATCCAGAAGCCGCCGCTTCTCCTCCTCGCCGTAGTCCCTCCCCTTCTCGGCCAGGTGCGCCAGGAAGGGCTCCTCCTCGAACGACACCGGGTGCATCCACGCCAGGTTGGCGAGCACCTGAAGGTCGCGTATGTCCTCCTCGTCGAACCGCGCGAGCGCGCGCTTGTCCGGCCGGTCCGACCCCCGCCTCGCGTACAGCTCGAAGTAGCGCGGGTACGGCCGTATCATGGTGTCGGGATTGATCATGAAGAAGTTCGTCAGGACGAAGAGCCGTTGCTCCTCGTTCAGCTCCGCCGCGGGCATGGCGCTCAGCGCCTGCCACACGTCCTTCTGCCCCTTCAGGTACGATTCTATCTGAAGCAGCAGCGACGGCACGAAGTTCACCGTCGCCCGCATCCCCTCCGCCCTCTCCAGAAGCCGCGCGAGGCCGTAATAGTCCTTCACCCCGTGGAGCCTCACCCACGGCATGGCGAGCGTCCCCGTCAGCGTGTCCTCGTAGTACGGCTGGTGCTGGTGCCACACGAAGGCGAGATGGATGGGTTCGGTCATGCCTCCTCCGCCGTCACGTAGTCGTCCGGTCCATCGGCCTACCTGCCCCACAGGTACAGGAACAGCGGGCGGCCCTCCAGCCCCAGAAGCTCCCTCACCGCGTCCGGCCGGCGGTCGGACGACAGGTTCAGCAGCATGTCCAGCAGGTCGGTCCTCCGCCTCCTCACGAAGTCCACCTGCTCGCCCAATTCCTTCCGTATGTCGGCGTACACGGCCGCCGGGCCGCTCGTCACCACGTCCACGAGCCCCAGGGACAGCGCCTCCTCCGCGGTGAATACCCTGCCGTCCGCTATCCTCTCCACCTCCGCCCGGTCCATCTTCCTGCCCGCCGCCACGTCGTCCACGAAGTACCCGTAGAAGGTGTCCACCACCTTCTGGATAACCTCCCGCTCCTCGTCCGTCATGGGCCGATAGGGCGACAGTATGTCCTTCATCCTCCCGCTCTTTATCACCTCCACCTTCATGCCGAGCATCCGCATGAGGCCGGCCACGTTGAGGCTCTCCACCTTCACCGATATCGACCCCGTCACGCACGTCCTGTCCGCGTATATCCGCCGCGAGGCGCACGAGACGTAGTAACCCCCCGAGGCCGCCACGCTGCGGAAGTAGGCGAAGTACGGCTTCTTCAGGCGCTTCAGGCGGTCGTTCACCATGTCGGTGGCGTGCACCCCTCCGCCGGGGCTGTCCACCTCCAGCAGCACCGCCCGGACGTGGGGATCCTCGTCGGCGTAGTCCAGGTCCTCTATTATCCTCTCCGCCGACACCCCGCTCTCGCCCGGCAGCAAGCCGCTCAGGCCGACTACGCCGCGCACGGGTATCACCAGCACCTTGTCCGCCCGTCCGCTTCCATCGATCACCTCCAGCCGCTCCGCCGCCTGCTGCCCCCACGCCGCCAGGAACAGCATCCCCCCGCAGAACAGCGCGGGAAGCCCCAGCACCGCGAGCGCCGCCAGCACCCAGAGCGCGCGCCCGAACAAACCCGTCCTCGGTCCGCTCACCGTCTTCACCTTTCTTTCTTCTTCCATCTTCCGACCACCTCCAGGGGCCTGTGATTCTATTTCCCTCGAATCCCTTTGCAACGCCCGCTTCGCCTCCCCCAAAAGAAACCCCCGCCTGCGGGGCGGGGGCCTCTCTCCCGTCGATGGCGCGCCGTCACCGGAAGGTGACGACGGTGAGATACTGGTTCGTGTCGAAGTAGCGGATGTATATGTTGTTCGCGCTGTTCACGTATATCCTTATCGGACCGAACGCGCTGCAGTCGTTGCCCAGCTTCGTGTTCACCCACTGCTCGGTCGTGTGTATCCGCCGGTCGAAGTTCAGGCGGTTCTCGCCGCCCGCCGTCGTCCGGTACGCCACCAGCACGTCCCCGTCCGCGGTGTAGGCCGCCCACGGGAAGAACCCTTCCGCCGTGTTGATGGGCTCGAACGCCCAGCCCAGCGCCGTGCT
>QNBY01000142.1 GCA_003644275.1 Planctomycetota bacterium | reverse complement strand
CGAGACGGCCGGGGCGCTCCTCGTGCTCTGCGCCGTCCTCGTCCTCACCGACCCCTTCCTGCGCTCCGCCAGACTCGAAGTCGCCGGCGCCCTGCGCCCCGCCTTGCGCTGGCAGGCGCGCTCCGCCTCCGTCGCGGCGGGCTTCCTCTCCCGCCTGCTCGCCGCCTTTTCAGCCGGAGGCGAGAAGGCCGCCGAGCGCAACAGGCAGCTCCGCATAGCGCTCGGCGTCGAGCGCTACGAACGCGCCAGGCTCGCCCGTAAGCTGGCGAACGACATATCCCCCTCCCGCCTCGTCGAGTTCCGCCCCCGTTACTGCTCCATCCTCTACCGCGATCCCACCTACGCCCGCGAGGCGTTCGTCCTCGACGTGGGCGGTGAGGACGGCGTCCGCGAGGGCATGGCCCTCTGCTCCGGCATGGCGGTCGTCGGCCGCATATACGCCGTCGCCTCCCGCACCTGCATCGCCGTAACGTTGCGCCATCCCGCCTGCAGGGTTCCCGTCCGGGCGGGCGAGTCGGGGGCCAGGGGCGTCTGCAGGGGCGACGGCAGGGGCGTGAGGCTCGAATTCGTCCCCTTCGAGGCCGCCCTCGCCAAGGGCGATCCCGTGGTGACGAGCGGCGAGACGGGCTTCTTCCCCCCCGGCCTGTTCGTGGGCGACGTCCGAACCGCCGAGCGCGACCGCGCCCGCCTCCTCTGGAACGCCTCGGTGACCCCCAACCCCGCCCTCGCGGCCCTCGAAGACCTCTACATCCCCCTTTCGGCCTCCGGCGTCGAGCGCCCCCACATACCCAGGGAGGTGAGATGACGCCGCTCGTCCTCCCCGCCGCCCTCGTCCTCGCCACCCTCCAGGGCGCGCTGGGAGCGGCCTTCGGGGCGTTCGCCCCGGCGCTCTACTCCCTCTTCGCGCTCGCCGTGCTCCTGGAGCTCCCGCGTTCCTCCAGGCTGTACGCCGCTTTCGCGCTGGGCCTGCTCGCCGACCTGTTCGCCGCGGGCCGAACGGGCGGAACGGCCCTCGCCTTCGTGCTGGCGGCCGCCGCCGTATCGAGGGCGGACCGCTCCTTCGGCGGGGGGCGTCCCTCCGCCGCCCGCTTCGCGCTCGCCTTCGTCTTCCTGCTCGTTTCCACCGTCGCCTACACCCTGTTCGCCGACTCCTCCGTCACCGTGTCGTCCGCCTTCTCCCTCCTGGCGGGCGACGCCGTCCGCTCCCTCGCCAACGCCTGCCTGGCCGTCTTCCTGCTCCCGCCCCTCTCCTCGTTCCTGTCGGCGGGAAGAAAAAGCGTAACTTTGTCGCCGCCCCCGCGATTATAGTTGTCAAGTGCAATTCCACCCCGAGGATGGAGGTCCCCACAGTGAGGATATCCGCTTATCTGTTCCCCCTGTTCCTGTCCCTCGCTCTGTTCTCACTCGCAGGCTGCGGCGGAGCGAAGAAGGACCGCCTTGCCGAGGCGCGCGCCTGCATCGAAAGCGGCGAGTACGAGGCCGCCGTCTCCCTGCTGGACGAGAGCCTCGCCTCCGGCCCGGACGCCGAGGCCCTGTGGTTGAGGGCGAAGGCCCGCGAGGCGCTGGGAGACCCGCAGGCCGCCGCCGACCTCGAGCGCGCCGCGGCCCTCGTAGCGGAGGCGGCGAAGGAAGACCCCGCCGCCGCGGACCGCCCCTTCCTCGACGACCTCTTCGCCCGCCTCTTCCGCCTCCGCTGCCCCTTCGACCGCTCCGAGTTCTCCGCCCGCTCCTACTCCCCGCCGGACCTCTCCTTCGGCCCGCAGGACGCCCAGAGGCTGGGAGCCTTCCTCACCGCCTACGAGAGGATACGTCCCAACGACGCCCGTCCGAAGCTGCTTCTGGGCAAATGCTGCCTGCTCGGCGGCTACCACGCCCAGGCGTACAACTACTTCTCCGCCTGCCTCCGCCTCGCGGGAGAGGACCCCTGGGTGTACAAGTGGCGCGGGGACGCCGCCCGCCGCCTCATGGACTCCGATGACGCCCGCCTCGCGGGCCGGATGCGCAACCGCGCCCTCGACAACTACAACCGCGCGATAGAGCTCGACGGCCGCGAGCCCGCCTTCTACTACGCCCGCGGCCTCTACTACGAGTACGCCGGCAGGCCGGACAAGGCGCTCGAAGACCTCAAGCGGGCCCTCCAGCTCGACCCCGGCTTCGCGCCCGCCCACTTCGACATGGCCATCCTCCTCCGAAACACCGGCCGCGTGGAGCAGGCCCTCGAACACCTCTCCTCCTGCATCGAGGCTGACCCCGACTTCCCCGACGCCTACTTCCAGCGCGCCTACATCTACTTCGCCTACAACCGCCGCCTGAAGGGAGTCTCCAGCTTCCGCCGCGCCTGCGAACTGGCGAGGGCCGACCTCGAAAAACTGCTCTCCCTCATGCCCTACAGCTACGACGGCTGGTGCCTCTACGGCGACGTGCTCCGCTGGTCCAACGACCTCGAGGCCGCCGCCCGGGCCTTCCGCAAGGCCCTCGAATGCGACCCCCGCGGCCACAACGCCTGGTACCGCCTCGGCGACGTGTACGGCCTCATGAGGAAATGGGACGACTGCTACGCCGCGCTCACCCGCGCCATAGAGTGCTGCGACGACCTCGATCCCCAGTACTACCTCTACTGGTTCACCCGCGGCAAATACCGCCAGATAGCGGCCCGCTCGTTCGCGGGCGCGGGCGAGATCGAGCGCGCCGCCGAGCTCCACAGGCAGGCGGTGGCCGACTTCGAGCAGACCTGGCGCCACTACAAGAGGCTCGTCTTCCACCAGGCCGCCCGCGAGGGCCGGAATCCCGTAACCCTCACCGCCGACGAGGCCGAAAACCTGCGCTGCATCCTCTCGCTCTGGACGGCTTCCTGCAGGGCGCTGGGCGACGAGAAGAAGCTCAAAGAGCTCCTCTCCCTCATGGGAAACTACCGCCGCGGCGCCGTGCTCCGCGACTGAACGCCTTCCCTTTTTCCCTCCCGTGCGGTATAATCCCCCCCGCCGCAGGGAGGTGACGCGATGCTCAGATTCGGCCCCGCAGGGCTCCCCGCCCGCATGAAGAAAGGCGACTACCGCGACGCGATGCCCCTCCTGCGTTCCGAGCTCGGCCTCGACGCCATAGAGGTCGAATTCGTCCGCGGCGTCCGCATGAAACCGGACGTCGCCCGCGAGACCGGCGAACTGGCCCGCGAGCACGACATCGCCGTCACCGTCCACGCCCCCTACTACATCAACCTGAACGCCCGCGAGCCCGACAAGCGCGAGCGCTCCCGCAACCACATCCTGGCGAGCGCCCGCCTCGGGAAACTCCTCGGGGCCCGCTCCGTCACCTTCCACGCCGCCTTCTACCTCAAGATGGACAGGAAGAAGGTGTACGAGACGGTGCGCGACGAGCTCAAGGCCCTCGCCGAGACCCTGCGCGCGGAGGACAACCCCGTCCTCCTCAAGCCGGAGCTCACCGGCAAGCCCACCCAATGGGGCGACCTGGAGGAAATAGTGGCCGTCTCCGAGGAGATAGAGGGCGTCGAGCCCTGCGTGGACTTCGCCCACTACCACGCCCGCACCGCCGGGGGGCAGAACGATTACGACCACTTCTGCGCCACCCTCGACTACATCGCTTCCCGCCTCGGCAGGGACGCCCTGTCGAGGATGCACATGCACGTCGCCGGAATAGACTACGGCCCGAAGGGAGAGAAGAAGCACCTGAACCTCGAGGAATCGGACATGCGCTACGTGGATCTCCTGCGCGCGCTGAAGGACTTCGGCGTCTCCGGCAGCCTCATCTGCGAGTCGCCCAACCTCGAGGAAGACGCCATGCTGCTCGCCCGCACATGGAGGGAACTGGAGTGAGAAAACTAGCCCTCGCCGTCCTGCTCTCGGCGGCGGCCGCCCTGACCGCGGCCGCCGATTTCACGGCCCCTTCCGGCACCCTTGGCCTCAACAACGACCCGCGCGCCTACCGCGCGATGGAGAAGGAAGTGCTCGACGCCTGCGCCGCCCTCCACGAGCGCTACGCCGCCGCCCTGCGCCTCCCGCGCCGCAAGCGGAACGCGGCGCTCGAAGAATACCGCGCGGCCGCGGAGGACTTCGCGGAGAAGTGGGGCTCGAAGGGCATCGAGGTGCTCGTGCGTATCACCGAGGACTGCCTCCTCCCCGTCATGGAGCGCCTTGCCCGCGAGGGGGAGTGGTGGCAGAAGATACGGGCGCTGTTCTGGCTCTACGAGAGGCGCGAGCACTCCGCCGCTCCCCTCTTCCTGGAAGCCCTGAAGGACGAGAACCCGCTCGTCAGGGAGACGGCCGCCGTGGGCTTCTCCGCCGTGGCCGACCCCAAGCGCTACAAGAAGGAATACGCCGCCGCCCTGCGCGGGCTGGCGAAAGAGGAAAACGACCCCTTCGTGCGGGAAGCGCTCGCCGCGGCCGACGCCCTCCTCTCCAAGAAGAAGGGGCCGGAGGAAATCTACGCCGTCTT
>QNBY01000141.1 GCA_003644275.1 Planctomycetota bacterium | reverse complement strand
GAGAGCGATATGCACAGCTCGAAGTCGCGCAGGTTCTTCACCCCTTGCATCATCGGCAGGCTTCGCAGGTCGCGCTGCACGAAGTCGGTCTGGAACGTCTCTATTATGTCCTCGCCCATCTGCAGCAACACCGGACCGACGCGGAAGCCCGCGTAAACGTACATCGTCCCGTCGTCCGGTATGTGAAAGGCCTTCGCCACCTTCGAGAACACCTTGGTGCCCAGGTTCTGCCCCTGCAGGTTCATTGTCATCCCGAACACCCTTATCCCGCGACGGAAGCAGTGCCGCAGTATCGCCTCCGCCATCGGCTGGAGCTCGGGCTCCGTGGAGGGATCGTAGTCCAGCGAAAGGATCACCCTCGATCCCCGCGGCAGGCTCTCTATCTCCTTGTACAGCATCTCCACGGAGGGTGAGGTGACCGTGGGCAGGTTCGGCTGGAAGATCATCGGGATCGTCACCGCGATGAACACGATGAGATACACGTAACGGACGTTGATTCGCAGCATCTTTTGCCATACGTTCACTTCCGCACCTCCATCAACCGAGATAGGTGCGCTCGATCCCGAGGATCATCTTGAACGCGGTGGCTATCGAGCCCAGCCCGATGCCGAGGAAGATCCCGCGGGAAGCGGCGTTGTTGGGAACGAAGAGAAGCCAGTTGGACAGTTCGTTCACTCCGGGAACCGGTATGTTGCCCACAGAGGTGTCGGGCAGAAGCCACGGGCCCACGTCCACGCGGCCGAACATGACTATGATCGCCGCTATCAGCAGAACCGTAGCCTCGAAGTTCTTCGCCCGGAAGGCGCGGTACGACGCCGACGCCATGTAGAACGACAACAGCGAGAACGTGGTGGACTGCAGCGGAACCATGAACGCGTCGTAGAACCACTGGAACGGCGTGTCCGCTCCCGTCCCTATCAGGTTCCCCAGTATCGCCATGTTCAAAAGCGCCGCGAACAGAAGATAGCTGAAGAACCAGTCGGAGCGCCGGTGCCGGATCTTCATCCAGTGAACCCGCGTCAGCGAGTAGATGCCCAGGAACATCGCGAAGAGCCCGATGACCGTCGCGAAGTTGGACGCCTCGTTCAGCATGTCCGACTGCACGAACGGGTGCTTGATGAAGAAGTGAATCATCATCGTAACACCCATTATGAAGCACAGCGCAAGGGGTATCTGGCGCCTGAACATTTCCGGCTCTCCTTTCGCTTACTGCACCTTCATGAGTTCGAGGATCCAGCGCAACGAGGGCAGGTTCAGCGTCGCGGCTATCGTCCCGATGATTATGATCACGAAGAAGATCATCTTCGAGTAGTCCGACCCCTTCAGCGAGCCCATCTGCATCGGTTCGCGCGACAGGTACGCCGAGGCCGCGTACAGCTCCTCGCCTATCAGCGTGTAGTCGCACGCCACGATGAAGAACGGAAGCTGGTGCACCGCGTCGGTGCCCGCAACCTGGATGGCCCCCGTCATCGAGCCGGTTTCCGCCAGGATGAGCGACTCGGCGTAGTACCCGCCCATGAAGAAGTTCGCCGCCGGCCGGTCGCGCATCATGGTGCCCGCGACCGCCGTCACGTAGGCGAACTGCTGGTCGGTTATGTAGTACACCGAGTCCTCGCGGTAGGCGTCCGGGCGTCCGGCGTCCATGAACGCCGACTTCACCGTCTCCTGCGCCACCGTCATCACGATGGGATCGCGGTTCGGCACTATCAGCGGCGTGTCGTACTCCGCGACCTTCTTCGCGACGCGCCCCAGTATGTTCAGCGCCGCTATCGTGTTTATCATGTCTATCGTGTCCAGCCCGGGGCAGAACAGTATGGGCTTGCCCATCTCCGTGGCGCGCCCCACCGCCTCGTCCACCGAGTCGAGGCCCGGTATCTTGCGGATGAACAGGTCCTTGCGCCTCGCCGCGTAGATGAAGTAGATGATGAAGAAGCCGAACACCAGAAGGCCCACCAGCACGTTCAGCTTCGAGAAGTCGAATACCATCGTGTAGGCCAGCCAGTCCAGGAAGCCGGAGGCCACGTACACGTAGCCCATCTCCGCCTTGCTGAGGTAGAGCCGCCCGTTGCCCGACGCCTCCAGGAACACCCGCGCCGCGGCCGCCCCTTCCGGTATCTCGGCCTTCACTTTCACCATCTCGGGCTTGTAGTAGTAGTCCCCCGTGCTCTCCTCGGAAGACAGCGTCATCAGCGGCGCCGTCACCGCCGTCCCGACCACCTTCCCGTTGGCGTCCAGGAACTCCACGCCCGCCACCGGGTTGGAGGTGTCCTGCGCGAGAGCCGTGGCGGTGAACTTGAACGTCTTGCCCGCCATCTCGCTCCGCGCGTCCGCCGGGAACGGTATCTCCTGCGCCACGCGCACCTTCTCGCCGCTCACAGGAAGAACCGTGTAGTCGTACAGCGAGTCCTCGAGCGTGTAGCACTTCAGCCCCTCGAACTCGTAGGACGTGGGCCGGTTCTGGTCGGAGGACGAGAAGTTCGCGTTCGCCAGCGCCCCCGAGGGAACCTCCCTCTTCGCCTTCACCACCGCGCCGTAGTGGATGAGGTAGTGGCTCAGGTCGCCCTCGCTCACCGCCGCGCCGTCCGCTTCCGGAGGCGTGTAGTCCATCTCGGCCTCGTCGTAGCGGTAGTCGGGAAGACCGGCCGGGAGCCCCAGCACGTCGCGCGAGACCACGGGATCCTCGCCCATCAGCCGGAAGCGCGTTATCTGGTAGCGCCCGCGGCCCTCGCCGCCGCCGCCCTTGAACTCCACGAACACCCGCACCGTCTTCGTGCCCGCCGGTATCTCCGCCGTCACCTTCGTGAGCCTGAACGGGGCGGAGAGGAAATCGGCGGGAGGCACGCCTTCAATGGGCGTCTCGTCCGTCTTCGAGGTGAGCACCATCCCGTCGGTCCCTATGAAGGACACCCCCGCCGCGCACGTGTTCGGCGCCTCGCAGCGGACCATCGCCTTGAAGGTGACGGGCTTTCCTATCAGCTCCTGCAGCTTCGACTCGCTCAGCCCGCCCAGGTCCTGGTATATCCGCGCGCCGTCCTTCTTCACGCGGCCGTACACGATGGGCGAGCCCCCGAACGAGAAGGACATGGGTTCGTCCTCGCCGTTCAGCCCTTCCGCCTTCCACGCGGGGAAGCCCCCGCCCCGCATGGCGAAGGACGGGTTCTTCAGCGCCGAGGACGGGAACGCCAGCCGCTTCGCCTCGAGCTTCAGGTCGTCCACGTATATCCTGCCGATGCCCTTCATGTACACGTCGAACAGCAGGTAGGTTACGCTGTCCTCGACGATGAGCGCGCTCTTGAGCGTCGTCCAGTCGCTCTTGCCGGACAGCGACACCGACCGCGGCCAGGCGTCGGGAGGCGTTACGTCCACCTTCTTGGTCGCTATCGGCCGTATCTCGAAATAGGCTTGCTGCTGGAAGTCGTTCTTGTTGAACTCGGTCTTCATCTCCCCCGTCAGCACCAGCTTGTACCCCGCCGGCACCTTCGGCGTGGGGACGACCACCCGGGCCTTCACCGGCGCGACCTGCGCGTAGGACGGGCTTATGAGGCACAGCGCGCGGCTCTTCTTGCCGTCCCTCTCCATTTCCTCCGTCACCATGAGCGCGTTGGTGGTAGCCGAAAGACGCCAGTCCGCGGGCGCGGGCTCGTACACTTCCTCGAACCCCAGGTTCGTCAGCTTGAACCCCTCGCCCGCCTTGAAGGACACGTCGTCGAACCACGCGCGCCCGTATCCCTTCAGCACCATCTGCCACTCGATGGAGAACGTCCGCGGCGGAACCTTTATCCTCGTGGATATCTCCTTCCACGCGGACGACGCGCCGAACAGGTAGCCCCGCTCGTATTTCTCCGGCGTGATGGGATTGCCGCGCGAGTTGCGGCAGATTATGTTCACCGAGGCGTAGTTGCTGTACTTCAGGAACCCGAACGCCGTCTTCACGTCCTCGCCGAGCTTCAGCGTCTTCGTGCCGAGCAGGCGCTCGCTCGTCCCGTTGTGCGTCCCCGGCGGTAGCTCGGTGGACACCAGCGCCGAGAGCTCTATCTCCTTGCCCCACAGCGCCTTGTTGGCCGATACGTCGAAGTTCACCGTGTACACCACGTTCTCGGTGGCGTTCATGGGATCGGGATTGCCTATCTCGAGCGCGTACCGCCCTCCGTGCGCCTTCTCGTTCGTCCGGCGCGCGTAGGCCCTGTCGGCCGTTATCTGGTAGAACCACTCGCGCGGGTGCTCGCGCTCGGGAGCTGTCTCGTCCACCACCTTCTTCATGTCCAGGTTGAACGGAGGCATGAGCTGCGCCGCGGGGATGCCCCCCATGTCGAGCTTCACGTCGGTGAACACCGCGGACGCGGTGCCCTTCACCTCCAGAAGCACGCCGCCCACTTCGGCCCCTTCGGGTATCTCCGCCTCGCAGAACAGCTCCACGAAGTCCGCCGTCGGCGAGAAGGCCACGCTCCGCACCTTGCCCTTCACGGGAATGAGGGCGCCCTTGGTCTTCTTGCCCTTCCCGTCGTCCTTGTCCCTCGTGGCGAACAGTATGTTC
>QNBY01000140.1 GCA_003644275.1 Planctomycetota bacterium | reverse complement strand
GCTCGAGGAATACGTCCCCCGTCCGCGCGCCGCGCGTCCCGGCCGCAGGCCCAGGCCGGACGCCGCGGAGAGGCCGGCGCGTCCCGGTCGCAGGCCCCCCAGGGGCCCCGCGCCCCGCAGGCCGGCGAGGGGAAGGAAGCCCGCCGAGGGAGGAGCCTACGACCTGGTGCTCGATCCCATCGAGGACGAGGGGCTCGAGGACGTCGCCATCGATCTCATCATGGACATCGCGGGCGTGTCGGAGAAGCAGGCCCTGCGGATGATACAGGCCCCGCGCATCGTTGTGCTCAGGGGCGTCTCCCGCGAGGAGGCCGAGGACGCTCTCGCCCAGTTCGAGGAAGAGGGACTCACCGGCTCCGTCAAGCGCCGCCGAATAATCCGTTGAGTGGGAGGTCCGCCGTGCGCCGCCCGTCCGTTCTGCTCCTGTCTCTGGTGCTCGCTTTCTTCCTCTTCGCCCGCGCGGGGGGGGAGGAGGTCCGAAAGCTCGTGGCGGTGCCCGACTTCGTGTTGGAGCCCGCCGGCAAGATACTCGACGACGAGATGGGCGTCCTGGCGGCCTCCATGTTCGTGCCGGCCCTGCAGAAGCGCTTCCGGGTGTTGCCCCGCGAGGAACTACTCGCCTTCCTCCAGAAGAAGGGCTACTCGCAACGCCAGCTCCTGTCCGACAACAAGGCCATAGCGGCGCTCAAGGAGATAGGGGTGTCGCTGCTTCTAATGGGCAGGATAAAGCGGATAGCCGAGGGCAAGTACCGCATCGAGGCGCTTCTCTTCGACATCGAAAAGGGGACCATAGTCTCGCAGGCCAAGAAGCGCATCATCGAGAAGACGGGAGACCTCACCAACGCCTGCAGGGAGATGAGCGCGGAGCTGGTGAAGGTAACGGCGAAGACCTCTCCCTCTCCCGTCCCGACGGCCGCGGGCAAGACGGCGAAACCCGCCGGCGCGGATCCGGCCGCCTACGAGAAGCTCGAGGTGGAGATACGCACCAACAAGGGATCGTTCGTCATCCGCCTCTTCCCGCGCGAGGCCCCCGTCACGGTCCAGAACTTCGTCCGCCTCTGCCGTGTGGGGTACTACGACGGGAAGCTGATACACCGCGTCATAAAGGACTTCATCGTCCAGATGGGCGCATCCGACGCCGCGGGACACGGCAACCCCGGCAACATCCCCAACGAGTTCAACGATCATCCGCACGTCCGCGGCACCGTCGCCATGGCGCGCAACGTCCGCAAGGGCGGCGTCAGCCACGGGGCCCAGTTCTACGTCGCCCTGAAGCGCTTGGAGAAGCTGGACCGCAACTTCACCGTGTTCGGGCATGTGGTGAAGGGGATGGACGTCATAGACGCCATCGCCGCCGTGCCGGTCCGGAAAGAGGACGGCAATCCCTACTTCCCGGCCGAGAAACTGGTCATCCTGGGGACCGAGGTGCGCGAGACCGCCGAGCCCTTCGCTCCTCCCCCCATGCTCCCGCCCATGATAACCCTGAAGACGAAGGGCGTCATAGTCGCCGAGGTGGCGACCTCCAAGGGGACCTTCAGGATGCGTTTCTACCCCCGCAAGGCCCCCAAGCTCGTCGCCAATTTCCTCGACCTCGCCCAGCGCCACTTCTACGACGGGTTGGAGTGGCACCGGGTGGTGCGCGACTTCGTGATACAGACGGGCGATCCCGACCCGGACGACCCGTCCTTCGACGAAGCGCCGCGCCCCGTGGTACGGGAGGCGCCCAGCGACCTGAAGCACGTCAAGGGAGCCGTGGGAGCGGCCAAGAGCAGCGAGGACACCGACATCAACTCGTCCTCCCAGTTCTACATATGCCTCAAGGACCTCCCCTTCCTGGACGGCAAGTACGCCATCTTCGCCCAGGTGTACGAGGGTATGGACGTGGTGGAGGCCATCGGCAAGGTGCCCACCGACGCATCCGACAGGCCCATAGACCCCGTGTACGTGGACAAGATAACCATCCTCAACCTCGGCGACGTAACTCCGCCCTGGGAGAAGAAGGCCGGCGAGGGGGACCTCGTCCCGGCCGCGGAGAACACTCCCTATTCGAAGATAGTGGCCGTCATCTCCACCGACTACGGCGACATAAAGATGAAGTTCTACGCCGACAAGGCCCCCCGCACCGTGGCCAACTTCATCAACCTCGCCCGCCGCGGGTTCTACGACGGAATGTACATACACCGCGTGGTGCGCGGCGTGCTCATCCAGATGGGCGACCCGAAGACCAACGGCCAGACCGCGCCGCCCCCCGTACCCGACGAGTTCGACAACGGGCTCTCCCATTACAAGGGCACCGTGGCGATGGCGAACCGGGGCGAACCCGGCACGGCCACCTGCCAGTTCTTCATAAACCTGCAGGACAACCTCCAGTACGACGGGAAGTACACCGTCTTCGCCGAGGTGATGGAGGGGCTGGAAGTGGCCGAGAAGATATCCCGCCTCAAGGTGATCAACGTCAACGGCGAGCCCGAGACGAAGGTGTACTTCTCGGTGAAGCTCATGACGTGGAAGGAGTGAGCGTGGAGCTGAACGGCCTCAAACACGTCAAGTCCGGCAAGGTGAGGGAGATATACGAAGTCGGCGACGGCCTGTTGATAGTCGCCACCGACCGCATATCCGCCTTCGACTGGGTGCTTCCCGATCTCATTCCCGGCAAGGGCAAGATACTCACCCGCCTCTCACTCTTCTGGTTCGACTTCCTCTCGGACATAATAGACAACCACCTCATAACAGCCGACGTCTCCGCCATGCCCCCCGAGACCCATCCCCACAGGGAGGCCATCGAGGGGCGGAGCATGTACGTCCGCCGGACGGAGGTCATCCCGGTCGAATGTATCGTCCGCGGCTACCTGGCGGGCTCGGGCTGGCGCGACTACAAGCGGACGGGCAAACTCTGCGGCATCGAGCTCCCGCCGGGCATGAAGGAATCGGAGAAGCTCCCCGAGCCCATCTTCACGCCCTCCACCAAGGCGGAAGAGGGGCACGACGAGAACATATCCGAGGCCGAGGCCGCCCGCATCGCCTCGCCCGACGACGTGGAGATAATAAGGGAAGCTTCGCTGACCCTCTACAAGCGGGCGGCGGACTACGCGCTCGGCAAGGGCATCATCATCGCCGACACGAAGTTCGAGTTCGGCAAGCTCCCGGACGGCAGGATAATCCTCATAGACGAGGCGCTCACGCCCGTTTCCTCCCGTTTCTGGCCCCTCGACGGTTACGAACCCGGCAGGTCCCAGCCCTCGTTCGACAAGCAGTTCGTCAGAGACTACCTCGACACGCTCGATTGGGACAAGAACAGTCCTCCGCCGCACCTTCCGCCGGAGATAATCGAGAAGACGGCGGAGAAATACCTCCAGGTGGAGCAACTTCTGGTCGGCTGAAATCATGGAAAGAGACGGCGGTTTCGATTCGTGGCTCGTCGAGGAGCTCGTCTCGCGGGGCGTCTTCGAGCGGGCCAAGCTCGACATATACGCCGCCCGCGCCCGCCGCATGAAGATACCGCTTCACTCCTGGCTGACGGCCGAAGGGCTGCTCGACCGCGCCGCCGTCGAGGAATTCAGGAACCGCTGGCGGGCCGAGGGCGGCGGCGACGCCCCCGTCTCCGGCCTTCCCGGACCGGGCGAGGAGATAGCGGGATACCGCATCCTCTCCCTCATCGGCTACGGCGGCATGGGGGTGGTGTACCGGGCGGTGCAGACCTCTCTCAACCGCACCGTGGCGCTGAAGCTCCTCAAGCCGGACCGCCGGTGGGACAAGGAACACCGGCGGCGCTTCCTGAACGAGGCCCGCATAGCCTCCGAGCTCAATCACGAGAGCATCGTCAAGGTGTACGAGGTGGGGGAGGACGGGGATATCCTGTTCTTCTCCATGGAGCTCATAGAGGGCGAGGATTTGCAGCAGCTCGTCCAGCGCGAGGGGAGGCTCCCGCCGTCTTTCGTGCGGGCGGTGCTCATCGAGGTGTCGCGGGCGCTCGAAGCCGCGCACAGGAAGGGAATAGTCCACGGCGACGTGAAGCCCGCCAACATCCTGCTCTCGAAGGACGGGAAGATAAAGCTGGCCGATCTGGGAATAGCCGCCAGGCGCTTCGAGAAGACCCCCAAGCTGTTCGCCAGCATACACTACGCCGCGCCGGAGACCATCCGCGGCCGCCCGCCGGGTCCGGCCGCCGACCTCTATTCGCTCGGGGCCACCGCCTGGCACCTGCTCACCGGGAGACCTCCCTTCTCCGGCATGGAGCGGGAGGCGATAACCGCCGCGCTGGCTGAGGGGAAGATACCGGACATCGAGGACGCCATGCCTTCCCTCCCGGTGGAGTTGCTGAGGGCGGTCCGTTGGCTCATGGCTCCCTCCCCCGCCGACCGCCCCGCCTCCGCGGCCGAGCTGGTCGCCTTCCTTTCCAAGGCGCGCCGCCACCCGAGCCGTTCCCGCCGGACCCTGTCGGCCAGGACGGCGCGCACGTCTTCCCCCGTCCCCCTTCTCGTCGCCGCGGGGCTACTCATAGTCGCCGCGGGCGGCTGGTACATATTCACCCACAGGGGACGGAGCG
>QNBY01000139.1 GCA_003644275.1 Planctomycetota bacterium | reverse complement strand
GTGGCGACGAACGACAGCGCCTGCACCGCCAGCGACTCCGCCCGATAGGCCCGGCGGACTATGTCGAGCGCCCGTTCCTTCACCCTCTCGTCCACCAGGTGCAGCAGCAGCCGTTCCCCCCTCGCCAGTATCTTGAACAGCAGGATGTACGCACACGGCACCGCTCCCTTGTTGCCGTGGAGCACGAGCCTGCCCCTCAGCGTGAATTCCTGCCGGTTCAGCGAACTGACTATGTTCCTGCGGAAGTCGTCGTAACTCCTCTTGTCGAGGAGCTTCAGGAAGTTGCCGGCCTGCAGCTCGGTCCCGGCCAGGCCGGTTATGGCGCCGAAGACCTCCTCCACCGTGAAGTCTTCCCTCAGCACGAGAAACGCCTCGCCCTTCGTCTCCAGCGCGGACTGGAGTATCTCCCTCGTGGAGCGCAGGTCCGAGGCGGCCTCCACCGCCAGGGCCGTCGCCTCGGCCACCGCGGCGTACAGGTAGGCCGCGTCGAGCTCGTCCGGCTGAAATATCCCCCTCGTCCTTATCACCACGCGCCCCCCCCTGGGAAGGCGCGCCGCGTACCAGACGGGATTGTCGGGCACGGGGGTGAAGTGCCGTTCCGTCGCCGTCTCCAGCGCCTTGGGGACCACCGTGCTGCGCTCGGCGAGGTTTTCGGGCACGAAGTAGGTCTCCCCTCCGGATGTCCTCAGCGCTATGCCGGAGAGCTTCAGGTTGCCGAGCAGGGAGTCGAGCACCTCGCGGACGCTCAGCCGCGTGAGCGGGGCTCCCTCCGTGGCCGAGACGCTTACGCCGCGCCTCTCGGGGTGCCGCCGACGGCGCTCCACCGCCACCTTGCCCGACGACGGCAGCGACACCAGCACCAGAAGCGCCATCGCCGCCAGCGCCGCGTAGAAGAGGTCACGGTACTTCGAGAAAGGAAAGCCGGAAGGGGGGCCGGTGAAGGCGGTCTCTATCTCTTCGGCGACCCCGGTCGTCCTGAGATATGCGGAAAGGCGGCCCAGTATGGAGCGCAGCACGCCGTCCTTGTGCCGGGTGAGCACGAAACGGGGGGAGACGGTGAGAGGGGGGAGGGAGCGCAGGCCGGTCTCCTTGCCGCACCGCCTGAGGAAGTACCTTATCACCTGCCGCTTTCCCGCTATGGCGGCGGTCTCGCCGGAGAAGACGAGGTCCAGGAGCTCGTCCCGGCTGCGGGCGGCCCGCAGCAGATACCCGCTCCGCCGCCTGAGGAATCTCTCGCATTCGCCGCCCTTCATAACCCCGATCGTCTTCCCCCGCAGGTTCTCCAGGCTGGATATCCCCCTATCGGACGAGCGCACGAAGACGGTGAGGGGAACGGAGAAGAGCTCCTCCGAGGCGGCCGCCACCGCGGTCTTGGCCTCTCCGGTCGGGGCGGGGCCCACCGCCACGTCTATCTCTCCGCGGGAGACGGCCTCCCACAGGTGCGGCGGACTCACCGGGCGGAACCGCATCTCCACGTCGAGAATGCGGCCCATGGCGCGCAGCATCTCGACGTATATGCCCGTTGTGTTGCCGTTGCTGCGGAACGAGAAGGGAGGGTTCCGCTCCTCGAAGCCCACCACCACGGCCCCGCGCCGCTCCAACTCGAGGCGCTCGGCGGGGGACAACTCGAAGGGCGCGGTCTGCACCAGGAAGACGTACAGCAGATAAAGGACGAAGGCGAGCACTATCGCCCCCGTCAGGTACCGCCTCAGCCGAGCGCTCTCGTCCAATTCAACCTCTCGCCCTTGACGTTACCTCCGGCCGCCCGCGGGAAGAGGCCGTCTCGCACCCCTTCAACGGCATCCGTCATTCCTCCGCCGGTTTCTTCTTTATGCCGACGGGGTAGTACTCCGGATCGGTGGTGAGGATTATCTGGTCGAACTTCAGCCCGTCCTCGCGGGGGATTATCTCCAGCACGTGCTCGCCCGCCTCGAGCTCCACGGTCATCTTCAGCGCGGGGGGCCAGCGCCAATGGTTCACCGTGCCGTCGTCGCCGAAGAGCATCCTCTCGCCGCCGTCGAACGAGACGAGCAGGGAGTTGCCGCATTCGTCCTGCCACCAGTGCCTTATCCAGAGCTTGTACCGCCCGGCCTTCTTGACCGTGAAGCGGTAAACCGCCTTTGCGGTGAGTTTCACCGGCTTGCCCAGCACCTTGTCGGGCACGAACAGGCACTTGCCGCCCGCGCAGGAAGGATCGTCCAGGACCTTCACGGGACCCTCGATCTTCTCGTAGTCCGCGGCGTTCAGCACTATCATGTCCCCTTCGCCCGGCAGCGCCGCCTTGGTGAGCAGGGGCGAGGCCGCGGGAGAGGGCCGGTTGTCCTTCTTGGTCCCCCTGCCGCCCCAGATCAGGCCGAGGACGACTATCACGATTATTGCCGCGATGGCGGTCGTCTTGTTCATCTTGGGATGCCTCCTTCCTCGTGTGCGGTTTTGGGGGACGAGCGGGCGTCCCCGTATCGTACCGTCATCTTCCTTTCTTCGCGGTGCCGGTCCTGCGCTGGGAGACGGGCACGAAGGCGTACTTCCCGCCGGTCAGGGCGGCGAGCAGCCTGAAGAAGCTCTCGGCCCGCCGCTCGAAGGTCCTCGCCGTGACGTCCTCCTTGCGCCTCAGGGGATCCGCCCCGGCCTCGAACAGGTCCTTCTCGAAGGGGAAAGCCACGGTGTATATCTTCACGCGCAACGCCCGGTCGCGTATGGTCTTCAGCACGGCGTCGAGCACGTTGTCCTCCGTCTCCGCGTTCCGTCCCGCCGGAAGCTCGCCGTGGTTGGGAAGCCCGTTGCCCGCCAGGAACAGCACCTCCAGCTCCGGGACGGACAGCGCCAGCTTCAGCCCGTCCCACGTCGCGGTGTAGGCGTCCGTGCCGCGGGCGGAGAGCCATTCCAGGAACTCCGCCTTGGCCGCGAAGTCCGCCTCGGCCGCCACCGGCGCGAAGGCGTCCGCCGCGCGCGAGTAGGCCACGCAGTTGAACTCCACGTTGGGGGGCAGCCTGAACAGGCAGGCCCTCACCTCGCGCAGCATCGCCTCCAGGCTGGAGCCGGTGCCCGAGCCCATGCTGTCCGAGAAGTCGAGCATCCAGGCGAAGCGCCTCACCTTCACCCTGTGGTCGAAGAAACGCACCTCGCCCGCCGCGCCGAGCCTCTCGAACGGAGGGGGCTCGAATACGGGTTTGCCCTTCAGCCAGACGCGCCAGCCCGCGGACTTCCCGCCGAGGTCGGTGCCGCAGAGCTCCACGAGGGCGTCGTGCGCGAGGGCGGAGCACTCCGGATCGTCCAGCAGTTTCACCAGCGCCGGCACGGCCTCCTTCATGCGGAAGAACGCCGCGGCCTGGACCGCCTGCGCCCGGGGCAGGAAATCGCGGTCGGAGAGCAACGGCAGCACGTCGGCCGCCCGCTCCACCGCGCCCGCCCTCATCAGCGTCGCCGCCGCCGTCGCCCGCATCGCCGCCTCGGGATGGGAGAGGAAGGCGGAGACCGCCTTCGCCTCGCCGGGCCGGATTATCCGCCCCAGCGCCCTGAGCGCCTCGCAGCCGCGCCGCCCGCCCGCCCGCGCCCGCTTCCGAAGCAGCTTCAACGCCTTGGCGCGGTCCTGGGCGGCGAGGGTGTAGGACACCTGCCTGCGCACGTCCAGGTCGGGATGGTAGAGATGGGCCGACACGGCGTCGAACAGGTCCGCCGCAGCCGGAGTGCAGAGCGTCTCCACCGCGTCGAGCAACACCGTGCGGTCCTTCTCCCTTTGGAGGACGCGCTCGAACGTCTTACGTACCGCCTTTCGGTCGAGCCACGGCCTGAGTCTCCTCACCGCCGAGGCCCGCTCCGCGGGGGTGCCCTCCAGCGCCGCCCGGCACAGCGCGCGCCATTCCTTCCCCTCCGTCTCGGCGGAGGAAAGCGCGCCCGCCCACAGCAGCAGCGCGAGCATCAGAAACAGCGGAAAGAATGCCCTCATTCCGAAATGTTCGACGTTCCGGAGCGTATGTTCATCCCTTCTTTTCGCCCGCGCGCACCTTGTAGGTGCAGAACTCGCCGCACATACTGCACACGCTCGGGTCGTTGGACATGCCCTGGGTCCTTATCCGCTGGGCCTCGGCGGGATCGAGCGCCAGGCGGAACATGCCGGGCCAGTCGAGCGCGGCGCGGCGACGGCTCATCTCGTCGTCCCAACCCCGCGCCCCCTTCAGGCCGCGGGCTATGTCCGCCGCGTGGGCGGCGATGAGCGCGCTCACCACGCCCGTCTTCACCTGCTCCACGCCCGGAAGGCTCAAGTGCTCGGCGGGCGTGACGTAGCACAGGAAGTCCGCCCCCGCCATGGCCGCCACCGCCCCGCCTATGGCGCTGGTGATGTGGTCGTAGCCCGGCGCTATGTCCGTCACGATGGGGCCGAGCACGTAGAAAGGCGCGCCGTGGCAGGCCTGCTTCATGATCTTCACCTGGCTCTCCACCTGGTCGAGCGGCACGTGGCCGGGACCTTCCACTATCACCTGGACGCCCCGCTCCCATGCCCGGAGCGTCAGCTCGCCCAGCACGTACAGCTCGTGCACCTGCGCCC
>QNBY01000138.1 GCA_003644275.1 Planctomycetota bacterium | reverse complement strand
TGGCGGGAGCGCTCGGGAAGACGAGCGTGGTACACCTGAAGGTGGACACCGGCATGGGGCGGGTGGGGTGTCCCTACGGCGAGGCGGCGGAGATAGCGAGGGCGATAAACCGGGAGCTGAGGCACACCTTCCTGGAGGGGATATACACGCACTTCCCGGTGGCGGAGGAGCCCGAGAGGGGGGACAACCGGGAGTTCACGCTGCGCCAGATAGCGGAGATGAAGGAGCTGAAGGCGGCGCTGGAGGGCGAGGGGATACACGTTCCGCTCTACCACTGCGCGAACACGGGGGCGGTGCGGAGCTTCCCGGAAGCGGCTTTCGACATGGTACGGGTGGGGATATCGGCCTACGGGTGCCATCCGTCGGGGGAGGGGAAGCGGCTGGGGCTGAGGAACGTGCTGTCGTTCAGGACGAAGGTGATATTCGTGAAGCGGGTGCCCGCGGGCACGAGCATATCCTACGGGCGGCGGTACGTTACGGAGCGGGAGACCACCATCGCCACGCTTCCGGTGGGCTACGCGGACGGCTACCCGCTGGGGCTCTCGAACCGGGGGGTGGTGCTCATAAACGGGAAGCGCTACCGGATAGCGGGGCGGGTTTGCATGGACCAGTGCATGGTGGACGTGGGGGACGACGGCGTCCAGGTGGGGGACGAGGCGGAGCTCTTCTGGGAGCGGGGGGAGGAGCGGTTCACGGTGGAGGAAGCCGCGGACCTGCTCGGCACCATACCCTACGAGGTGATGTGCCGGATAGCGCCGCGGGTTCCGCGGATACACGTCGGCCTCGAAGGGATAGACATGGGATAGGGAGGCGAGATGAGCGACAACGGCATGATACCCCACACCATCAAACCCTACCTCTCGAAGGAGAAGATAACGAAGCGGGTGGAGCAGATGGCCGGGGAGCTGGCGTCGGCGTACATAGGGCTCGAGGACAAGACGCTGTTCCTCGTGGTGCTGAAGGGGGCGTTCGTGTTCGCGGCGGACCTGCTGAGGAGCTTTCCGCTGAACGTGCGCGTGGAGTTCTGCCGGGCGGCGAGCTACGGGACGGGGATGGAGAGCAGCGGGGAAGTGAGGCTCGACCTGCCGCCGGAGGAGGTGATAGCGGGGCGCTACTGCGTCATCGTGGAGGACATAATAGACACCGGCCTCACGCTGGACGCGCTGATAAACGAGCTTCTGCGGATGAGGGCCCGGAAGGTGGAGGTGTGCGCGCTGCTCTCGAAGCCGTCGCGGCGGAAGGTGGACGTTCCGCTGAACTACATAGGCTTCGAGGTGCCGGACCTGTTCTTCGTGGGCTACGGCATAGATTACGCCGAGCGGTACAGGAACCTGGACCACCTGGCGGTGGTGGTCCCGCGGGACGGAGGCGATCCCGAGAAGCGGGACGCGAAGGAAGACTGAGAGGCGGTCTTTCCGCCGCTCCGCCGCCCGCTCGGCCGGAAAGGAGGGAAGAATGAGGGGAAGACGACGCGCGGCGCTGTGGGCCGCGCTCGCGCCGATGCTGCTGCTTGCGTTCGTCCGGGCCGAGGCCAAGGACGTGAGGCTGTCTAGGAAGGACGGGCGGGTGTACGTGGAGGCGGCGTCCTACACGGCGGCGGTGGACGAGCGGGGGTTCGTCTCCGAGATCGCGGTGGGCGGAGAGGCGTTCGTATCGCCGGTGGAGCCCGGGGCGGCCGGGGTGTACTTCTACCAAGGAAGGAACATGTGTCCGCCCGGCAAGCCCTCCATAGGGCGGAACGGGACGGTGGCCGCGGCGGGGGGAAGGGCGGCGGTGCGCTACGTCTTCCGGGGTTCGGCGATCACCATCAAGGCGCGCAACTGCACGGAGCGGCCGATGTTTCTGTTCATCGTGTTGTCGAGCGACGTGGCGGCGGTGAAGGACCCGGACAAGGGCTTTCTTCCCGCGCCCGTGAAGAAGAGCACGACGGACAAGGCCACCTTCTACCGCGGGACGCACAAGCTCACGGTGAAGGGCATGACGAACATGTGGGGGCCGTGGCGGGGCGACCACCAGGTGGTGCAGGTGGACCTGGGGCCGGACAAGGAAGAGACGGTGATACTGGAGGCGGGGAAGGCGACGGAGGCGGAGATCAAGAAGGTGCGGTCGCTGAACGCCGGGCTCGAGGTGCGGCCCGCGCCGTTCGAGCTGCTCTCGCCGCTCGACTACCAGGTGTTCCAGCGGACGGGACGGGACGAGGGTTACGTGCTCGTGTCGGGCCGCATGGAGGGGGCGTCCGCGGCGTCGGTGAGGATAAGGGGCAGGACGCGGGCGAAGAAGACGTTCGACAGCGGCGAGCTGAGCGTTCCCGTAACGGGCGGGGCCTTCCGGGAGAGGCTGGCGGTCCCGGCCGGGGGGTGGTACGAGGTGACGGTGCGGGGCGAGGCGGGGGGAAAGAAGTTCGAGGCGAAGGTGGAGCACGTCGGAGTGGGCGAGGTGTTCGTCGGGGCGGGGCAGTCCAACTCCACCAACTGCGGGGAGGAGCGGCAGAAGGTGAAGAGCGGCATGGTCTCCACCTTCGACGGCGGGAAGTGGCGGATAGCGGACGACCCGCAGCCCGGTTGCCACGACAAGAGCGCGAACGGGAGCTTCTGGCCGCCGTTCGGGGACGCGCTGTACCGGCGGGAGAAGGTGCCCGTGGGCGTCGCGGTGACGGGGCACGGCGGCACGAGCGTGAGGGCCTGGCAGCCGGGCGGCGAGCTGTACGAGTGGATGATGAGGCGGATATACAGGCTCGGGCCGGGCGGCTTCCGGGCGGTGCTGTGGCACCAGGGGGAGTCGGACGTGGGGATGAGCTCCAGGCGGTACGCCTCCATGCTGGCGAACGTGATACTCTCGTCCAAACGTGACGCGGGCTGGGAGTTTCCATGGTTCGTGGCGCGGGTGTCGTACCACAGCCCGAAGGCTCCGTCCTTCGCCGGCACGAGGGAGGCGCAGAAGAAGCTCTGGGACCTGGGGATAGCGCTTCCGGGGCCGGACACCGACACGCTGACGGGCGACAACCGGGCCCGCGGCGGCAAGGGGATACACTTCAGCGGCAAGGGGCTCAGGGCGCACGGGGAGATGTGGGCGAAGATAGTGGGGGACTATTTGGACCGGATACTCGGCGAGTGAGAGGAGGCGTCATGAGGCGTTTCGTCGTCGCCGCGCTCGCAGCGGGGTTCGTCCTGCTCGCGCTCCCGGCCGCGGGGGAGGGCGGCGCTCCGGTGGTCTTCGAGAGCGAGCACTACGCGCTTCTCACGGACCTTCCCGCTTCGGAGGCGCGTTCGCTGCTTCGCGTCCTCGAGGCGTTCCACCGCGCCGCCTCCCGCTTCTACGGCCGCGCGCCGCGCACGCGGAAGGGGGTGAAGCTCGCGGTGAAGCTGTACACCACCAGGGAGCGCTTCGCCGAGGCGATGAGGGCGGACGGCCTCACCCCTCCCGAGAGCGGGGGGATGTACGCATACTCCACGCGGGCGGTCTATCTGTTCGTTCAGCCCACCGCCGCCTACACGCGGCACCTGCTCGTGCACGAGTGCTCCCACCAGTTCCTGCACCTGTCGGTCTGCCGCAACGACGGCTCGGTGCCGAAGTGGCTCGACGAAGGGCTCGCGGAGTACTTCGGCAACCACGTGTGGACCGGGGAGGAGCTCGTGCTGGGGAGGCCGGAGGAGCTGGTGAGGCTGGACGGCAACTTCCGGCTTCTGCAGGTCAAGCGGCACCTCGCCGATCCGGGCTGGAAGTTCGCCGAGATATTCGAGCCCGACTGGAAATTCGACTACGCCGACGCCTGGGGGGTGGTGAACTTCATGCTCGCCTCGCCGCGGTACTCGAAGAAGTTCCGGAAACTGCTCGAGGCGGTGAGGAAGCGGGGGGACGCCGGTTCTCCCGAGCGTGCGGGCAAGAGGATATTCAAGAGCGTTTACCGGCGCGAGCCCAAGGAGATGTACGAGGAGTTGCGGGCGTATTACGCGGATCTCGAGCCGCGCTACAGGGTGGTGTGGACCGAGTGGGACGGCGGGGGCGCGAGGCTCGCGGGTTTCTCGAAGACGACGGCGCTGCTGAGGTTTTCGGGGCGGGCGTCGGAAGTGTCCGCCTTTTCCTTCACGCTGAAGATGGACTGCAACCGGGCGGGGGCGGTGGTGGCCTACCGCGGCCCGGACGATTTCGTGGAGCTGGCCGTGGAGCGCGGCGGGACGTTCGCCGCGATAAGGAGGGTGAAGGGGGGCTGGAAGCGGCTCGGCGCCGTCCCGCTTCCGGCGGGGGCGGAGCCGTGGAAGGGGCCGGTTCGCTTCGAGGTGGAGTTGGGGGAGGCCGTTCGGGTGCGGCTGAACGGCGAGGCGGTGAAGGTCGCGGCGCCCGTGCCGGACGGCGCGTCGTTTTGCGGGGTATTCGCGGAGGCGGGGCGGGCGGAGTTCGAGGGGGTGAAGACAACCGGGCGGCGGTGAAGGGGGGAGGGAGGGAATCAGCCTTTCGCGGCGGTCTTCAGGTAGTCGGTCCAGCGAATGGTTGTCAACTGGAGAAGGTTGCCGTCGGGATCACGGGTATTGGGACAAAAACCAAGAAATCTGAAAATAGGCCTTGACAAGAGCGAATAAAACAGGAAAGATCATGGAGAAACTCAGAAAGGAGGAAGCATGGTCC
>QNBY01000137.1 GCA_003644275.1 Planctomycetota bacterium | reverse complement strand
CTCTCGCCGTTCCCGCCCGACGAGGCGGAGGCGCGGGCGTCCTTCCTGCGGGTGCTCTCCGCACAGGAGGGGGGCCGGTTCGTGCTGGCGGAGGTGCTGCATCCCGGCTTCACGCTTTACGTGGCGGACGGTGTTCCGGTCTCCGAGCTCAAGGCGGCCTGGAAAAGGTGGGGCGGCCCGGTCGGCGGGAGGCTCTTCCGCACGGCGGCGGCAAGGCTCTCCGACGCGCTGAAGGCGGCCGCGGCCGGGCGCTCCCTGTCGGTGGCCGTGTGGGGCGTGAACGACACGCCCTCGGTGCTGGCCCTGGCGAGGACGCTGGCGGAGGCGCTGCCGGATCCCGGGGTGGTCTTCGACCTGTCCTTCTACGCCACGCCGGAAGGGGTGGTGGACCGCGCGGCCCGCGAGATGGAGCGCATCAAGAGGCATTTCTGCCTGTTCGACATTTCCTCCGACCCGCACGCCTGGCACCTGCGGTTTCCCTACGACCGCTTCCGCCTGCGCGCGGCGGGCGAGGACGCCATCGAGAACCACCACGTGGCGCTGGTGTTCCCCGACTTCCGCACGAGGACGGAGTCGTTCGAGTCGCGCTCCATGTGCCGCATAGTGCTGCTGGACGGGCTCAAGCCGCTGCACCTGCCCCTCGGGACGGAGCACGGCGACGTGCAATGGAGCGGCGCGGGGCCGCGCAAGCAATCCTCCGGGACGGACAGCCTCGCCGACGTGGTGGAGAACGTGCGGGACTTCTTCTGCGCGGTGTCCTCTAAGATAGCGTTGCAGAAGACGGCGGCCTACAGCCACCTGTCGGTGTCCGCGGAGCCCGCGGGCGGGCCGCTGCCGCTTCTGAAGAACGTGCTCGCCAACACCGAGACGGTGCTTCTGTTCGCGCCGGTGGGGGCCGAGCGGATGCTGGCCTCGCTCGTGCCGCCCGGCTACGCGGTGGGGTCGCCCTGCGCCTCGCTGGCGGCGGCGGTGAACACGCTCAAGACGCCCGCGGCCATCTCGCTCGCGCGCGAGCTCGGCCGCCTGAAGCTGCCCGCCTCCGCCCTGAAGGCCGAGCTCAAGAGACTCTCGCCCGTCCCGCTCGCCCTGTACGGCGCTTCCGACGGCCTGCGGCTCTTCCACCAGATACTCGCCCGCAAGACGCTGGCGAAGCTCGGCCAGACGCGCGACGGCATACTCCTCGCCCCCGCGCACTACCCCCGCTTCTTCGCCGGGGAAGGCCCCTGGCCGGAGCTGGTGCTGTTCAAGTTCGCCGAGGACCGGCTGATAGCCCTTGCGATAGAGCCCGTCACGGTGCAGGACGCCGCGAAGCCGGAGGAAGTGAAGTTGCCCGACGAGTTCCTCGCCCGCCTCTCCGCCTGCGCGGACTCGCTGCACGGGCTGTTCGAGCGGATGAGGCGCGAGCCCGACGGCAAGTTCAGCTGGGCGGAGTTCGCCTCGATACTCGCCTCCGAGCTCAAGCAGCAGGTGTTCAAGGGCGAGATGGTGGACAAGGACGCCACCGCGCTGTCGGCGATGATGAACGAGCTGCTCCAGGCGGGCGTCACGCTCTCGCGGGAGGACGTGCTGGAGTTCCCGTTCGTGCTGTTGCCGAAGGCGTCGGGACAGATAGCCGAGCGTCCGTTCCCGAACGTGCATCCCCTCTGCCGGATGCTGTCGGGCGACGAGATACGGCAGTGGACGAAGAGGAAATGAGCGGAAAGCTGAAACCCGACATAGGAAAGATAGTCCGTTACGGGCCGTCGCGGCTCTACTGTCCCCACCTGGACCGCGACGACATCCAGGAGACGGACGTGCTCGTGCTGGGCAGCGGCGCGGCGGGGCTCATGGCCGCGCTGAACGCGGCGGAGGTCTGCCGGGTGACGGTGGTCTCGAAGGGGCCGCTGGACGAGGGCAACACCGCCTACGCCCAGGGGGGGATAGCGGGGGTGTTCTCCGAGAGCGACTCGCTGGAGAAGCACATCTCCGACACGGTGGAGGGCGGCTACGGCCTCTGCCGGGAGGAGGTGGTGCGGAAGGTGGTCTCGGAGGGGCCGGAGCTCATCCGCAGGCTGTTCGAGATGGGGGCGCGCTTCGACCGCGACGAGGACGGCAGGCTCACCCTCACGCGGGAAGGCGGCCACCACGAGCGGCGGGTGCTCCACGCGCTGGGCGACCGGACCGGGCGGGAGATGGAGCGCGCGCTCGGCGAGGCGGTGAAGGGTTCGCCGTCCGTCCGGGTCATGGAGAACACCTTCGCCATAGACCTGCTCGTGGACGGCGACGCCTGCATGGGCGCGCTGGTGATGACGCCGGAGCGGCGGTTCAGGATAGTGTCGGCGCGCGCGGTGGTGATAGCCACGGGCGGGCTCTGCCAGGTGTACCGCGAGACGAGCAACCCGGAAACGGCCACGGGCGACGGGTTGGCGATGGCCTACCGCGCGGGCGCGCGGGTGGAGGACCTGGAGTTCGTGCAGTTCCACCCCACCACGCTCTACCTGGCGGGCGCGCCGCGCTTCCTCATCACCGAGGCCACCCGCGGCGAGGGGGCGTTGCTGTTGAACGTGCACCACGAGAGGTTCATGCCGCGCTACCATCCCATGGCCGAGCTCGCGCCGCGCGACGTGGTGAGCAGGGCCATGCTGGAGGAGCAGAAGCGGACGGGCTCGTCCACCATCTACCTCGACCTGCGCCATCTGGGAGCGGAGAAGGTCCGCAAGCGCTTCCCGCAGATAACGGCGGTGCTCAAGTCCTACGGGCTGGACGTAGGGACGGACCTGGTGCCGGTGTGCCCCAGCGCGCACTACGCGATAGGCGGCGTAAAGGTGGACCTCGGGGCGCGGACGACCATAGGCCGCCTCTACGCCTGCGGGGAGGCGGCGGCGACGGGCTTCCACGGGGCCAACCGGCTGGGGTCGAACTCGCTTCTGGAGAGCATAGTGTTCGGCGCGACTGCGGGCGCCAACGCGGCGGCGGAGGCGCTCTCCGCGCCGCACCCGGAGCATCCGCGGCTCCTGGGCGTGTGCGAGAGCGGGGAGAAGGTGGACAGCGCCTTCCCGGACGTGGAGATAGACGTTACGGACGCCCGCAACTCGCTGAAGGCGCTCATGTGGCGGTCGGCGGGGATAATCCGCGACGGGGCCGGGCTGGAGGAAGCGCTCTCGCGGATAAAGTTCTGGGCGCGCTACCTCATCTACCGGCGCTTCACCTCGCCCGACGGCTGGGAGCTCCAGAACATGCTCACGGTGTCGCGCCTCATAGTGGACGCCGCGCTGATGCGGACGGAGTCGCGGGGGGTCCACTTCCGCTCCGAGTACCAGAAGACCGACCCGGACTGGGAGAGGCACATCTACATGGAGAGGTGATGGCAGGCAGGGTTATAACGATAGACGGCCCGGCGGGCAGCGGCAAGAGCACCATGGCGCGCCTGCTGGCCGACGCGCTGGGTTTCGTCCACTTCGACAGCGGCGCACTCTACCGCGCCATAGCGCTGTACTACCTGCGGGCCGGGATCGAAGACCCGGAGGAATGGGCGGCGCGGATAGGCGAGGTCCCCCTTCGCGTGGAGACGCGGGACGGGCGCACGTCGGTCATGCTGGGCGACGAGGTGGTGGACGGCGAGATACGCACGGCGGCGGTGTCCAACCTGGTCTCTCCGGTGTCCGCCGCAACGCCCGTGCGGCGCAGGGTGAACGCCGAGGCGGCGCGGTTCGCCTCGCGTTTCGACCTGGTGGCCGACGGGCGCGACATGGGCACGGTGGTCTTCCCCGACGCGCAGCTCAAGTTCTACCTGGACGCCACGCCGGAGGAGCGGGCGAGAAGGCGGCTGAAGGACGAGCTCGCCCGCGGCCGGAAGACCGACTTCGAGACCGTCCTCGCCGAGCAGCGGGCCCGCGACGAGAACGACCGCAACAAGCCCTGGGGCGCCCTGCGGGTGCCGGAGGGCGCCGTCGTGGTGGACACCACCGACATGTCCGTGCGGGAGGTGCTCGAGCTGCTTCTCGCGCACGCGAGGGAGAGGTTCGAAGCGGATGGAGAAGGGGAAGGCGAACGCTGAGGAAAAGCCCGCCTTCAAGAAGCCGGGCCTGGTCTTCCGCCTCGTCCGCGCGATCTTGCGGGCGGCCATGTTCCTCTACTTCCGGTTCAGGCCGAGCTACAGGGGGAAGCGGGGGCCGTATCCCAAGCCGCTGGTGGTGGTGATGAACCACCAGTCCTACCTGGATCCGGTGCTGGCGGGGTGCGCGGTGCCTTGCAAGCTGCGCTACCTGGCCCGCACGACGCTGTTCCGCAACCGGCTCTTCGCCGCGCTCATCCGCTCGCTGGGGGCGGTCCCGATAGACCGCGAGGGCGGCGGCTACGCGGGGCTGAACACCGCGCTGAAGCTGCTCGGCCGGGGAGAGGCCGTGTTGCTGTTCCCGGACGGCACCCGCTCGCGCGACGGCTCCATCGGGAAGTTCAAGCCCGGCTTCGTGTGGCTCGCGCAGAAGGCGGGGGCGCACGTCCTGCCCATGGTGGTGAGCGGCGCGCACGAGGCGTGGCACCGCACGGCCAAGTTCCCGCGCCCCCGCAAGATAAGGCTGCTCGTGCTCGAGCCCATCCCCCCCTCGAAGCTGAAGCCGCGCGAGGGGGAGGGCCGCTCCGAGGCCCGCGCCCGCATCGCG
>QNBY01000136.1 GCA_003644275.1 Planctomycetota bacterium | reverse complement strand
GACGTTCTTCATGAGCTGGGGGCCGGACAGGTCCGGGCGCGCGCTGCTGAAGCTGCTTCGGAACCCGCGTTTTTTGTGGAAGATGCTCCGGACGAACGCGGCGGCCACCTACGGGCTGAAGACCGCCCTTCGTGGGGTGCTGCTTCCCGCCGCGCCGGTGGGAACGGGCAGGCCGGACATAGTGCGGACGATAACGGAAGCGGGGCACGAGCTGGAGCTCCACGCCTGGGACCACCGGACCTGGCAGGACACGGTGGAGCGGCGGGACAGGAAGTGGGTGGACGAGTGGTTCGCCGCCGCGCTGGAGGCCCACCGCCGCGTCGCCGGGAAGCTGCCGAGGGCGTTCGGGGCCCCGGCCTGGCTGATGACGGAGGCGGCCTGGGAAGCGGCCTGCGCCCTGCCCTTCGACTACTTCTGCTGCACCAGGGCCCCCGAACCCTTCCTGGTGGAGCCGTGCGGGAGGCCGGAGCTGGGGGGCGGCGTGCCGTGCCTGGAGGAGACGGGGGACTACGGAAGTGTGCTGGAAGCCGCGAGGAAAGCGGGCGGGGGCGTGATAACCCTGCACGCTGAGGTGGAGGGGGGAAGGGCGAAGGAGAGGTTCGCCCGCGAGTTTCTCGAACCGCTGCTCTCCGGGGGCGCGAGGCTCGTCACCACGGGGGAGTTCGCGGACATGCTCGATACGGCGTCCTTGCCCCGCAGGCGCGCGAGGCCGGTGAGGCTGCCGGGCCGCGCGGACCCGTGCTGCGCCTGACTCACTTGCAGCAGCGGAAGCCTATGTGTTCCTGGTAGTATCCGGGCTGGTATCCCGCTCCCGCCTTGTAGCAGGAGGCCCCCCTGCCCTCTCCCCAAGCGCCGCCGAGGGTGTAGATGCGGCTTCCCGGGCGGGGCTGGACCCACTCGTACACGTTGCCCACCATGTCGTAGGCCCCCCACGCGCTGCGGCACTTCGTGAAGGTGCCGGAGGGGACGGCGTGGGTGTTCTGGACGTTGCAGTTCTCCAGCACGAAGGTGTCGCCGTAGGAGTAGCGGCGGAGCTTGCCGCCGCCGGGCGAGCCGTCGCAGGCGCGTATCCACTCGTCCTCGGTGCAGAGGCGTTTTCCGAGTTTGGCGCACTCCGCCTGGGCCTGGTACCAGTTGATCATGGTGCGCGGCATGGCGCCCTTGCGGTTGGGGAACTCGTAGCGGTCGATGCAGAAGTTGTCCACCTTCACCATGTCGGGCGGGCAGGAGAGCTTGGGGTCGGGCGTGGGGCGCGGGGGATCGGTGGGTATCTTCGTGACGAGGGGATAGGGGGAAAGGGGTCTGAAGGAAGGCATGGGGGGAGCGGAGAGCCGGCCGAGGGGGGCGGGGGCGTAGCGGAGGCGCACGCCGAACGCCCACACTCCGAACACCACGGCCATTAGGAGCACGAGCCTGACGAGATGTCTCATTCCGCCTCCAGGGACAGCAACAGCGGCGGGCGTTTCTCCAGCAGGGGCCGGAAGGAGAGCCACCGCTTCCTCGCCTTCGCCACGGCGGCCAAGCGCCGGTCGGGCGGGTCGTCGGGGTTATACTCGATTTCACCGAGGACGGAGGTCAAAAACGCCTTGGAATCCAGGCGCACGAAGGGATCCGGGGAGGCGAGGCCGAGGAGACATTCCTCCACCCTGGCCTCGAGCCATGCGAAGCGGCTCTCGCCTCCGTGCTTCGCGAGCCACGCCCGGATGCGGCGCACGGCCGCGGCGCGGTCGGCGGGGAAGCCGGAGTGGGCGAAGCCGAAATCCCTGTAGGTGAGTGCGGAGACGGCGCGTCCCGCTGCGTCGCGCACGACGGCCTCGGGGGCTTCGAGCAAGGGGAGGAGGAGCGGGAGGGCTTCCTTCTCCAGCACGAAGGCGGCCGCCAGGGCGGCGCGGGCCCGCACGAGGGGGTCGTCGTGGGAGAGGAGCCTTTTCACCTGTTCCGCGGCGGGCCGGAAGCGGGCGCGGGCGCAGACGGCCAGCGCCTCGTCGAGCAGGATGGGGTTCCCGCCGGAGAGCATCTCGACGGCCTCGCGGCAGGCGGCGGGCGGCGATATGCGCTCGAGCGCGGCCAGGGCGTCCCTGCGAGCGAGGGGGCTTCCCTTCCTGCAGAGTTCGGCCAGGGCGGGGACGGCGGCCTCGCCCAGCGCGGCGGCGGCCGCTATGTTCTTCTCGGCCTGCAGGCGGTCCTGGAGGCCGAGGGGCGGCAGAGAGGGGGACGGAGAGGGCGAGGGCGACATGAGGGAGGGGCCGAGCGGGGGCGGAGAGGCGGATGGCGAGGGCCGCGGCGCGAGGCAGGAGCGGCCCGCCAGGAACAGCACGCCCGCCAGCACGGCGAGGGCGAAACCGGCGAGGAAGGAACGCCTCACCGGACCTCCCGGTCGTCCGAGCCGTCCTTGTGCATGTGGAGGTAGCTTCCGGAATCCTGCCTCTCGTGGTTGACGGCGTTCTTGAGGGAGTAGAGGCGGAAGACCTCGTCCGCGTCGAGCCCGGCCACGAGGGCGAGCGAGAGCCAGAAGTGCAAGGCGTCCACGATCTCCACGCGGGCGTTGCGGAGGTCCACCTCGCGGTCCTTGCTCCACCACTTCCAGGGGGTGGAGTCGAGCAGCTCGGCGGTTTCCTGGGAGAGGGCGCGGGCGTAGTTCTGGAGCCAATCGGAGACGATGCCGCCTTTTCCGAGGTCGCCGCGCTCGCACGCCTCGCGGAAGTCCGCCATGGTGAGCGGGCCGGAACCGTCCGGGCGCATTATGCCGTTCTTGCGGAAGGTCTTGTCGTTCAGCTCGGCCTGCATTCGGAACAGCATTTCCAGTTTGTCCATCGGATTCACCCCCGGCATGGATTTTAGCGGCGTTTCACGGAGCGCGGCGGCAAAAAAAGGGGGGCGCGGGAGCGCCCCCCTGGAAGCGGCCGGGAAGCGGCGTCAGAAGCGGAAGTCCACCGTGAAGTAGAGGTAGTCGGCGTTGTCGGACATGCCCTTGTCGTCGAGGAAGTTGGAGCCGAAGAAGGAGGCGTAGCCGAGGGCGAAGGTGAAGAACTCGTCCAGCTTGTAGGCTATCTCGAGGTTCACCTCGTTGCCGACGGTGGAGCTCTCGAAGACGCCGGTGAGATAGACGTCGCCGTACTGGTCGTACCAGGCGTCGTTCCTCTCGGGACGGTGGTAGTAGAAGAAGTCGAGATTGACGGTGAGGCGCTCGATGGGCTCGAGCGAGCCGCCGAAGCCGATTATCTCGATGTTGGAGAGGCCGACGGCGTGAATCTTGCCGTACCTGTCCGCCACGTCTCCGAGGAGGGGATCGAAGGTCTTGCACTTGCCGTCGAGGTCGTTGTCGTCGCCGCCGGCGTAGGTGTAGAAGGCGCGGAGGGAGGGGTTCATCTTGTAGTCGAAGTCGTACTTCACGCGCACGTCGGCGCCGAAGGCCTCGATGTCGTCGGTGCCCCTGTTCCCGCCCTGGACGGCTATCTGGGCGCTGTAGTCGAGGCCGTACACCTTGCCGTAGCCCCTGAGGCCGTAGGTGTAGACGCGGTAGTCGTCGAAGAGGCCGTCCTCGCCCTGGGTCTGGGAGTTGTCGTCCACCTTCATTATGACGTAGGCGCCGAGGGCGAATTCCTCCATGAACTTGTAATCGCCCCAGAGAGCGGCGTAGGTGAAGTCGTCGTTGAGGGTGGGATCCTCGTGGTAGGTGGCCTCGTCGAAGTTGTTGTCGTCCGGCCAGACGGGAAGGCCGACGAAGAGGTGGACCGCCCACTGCTCGCCGCCGTCGTAGGTGATGTGGAAGGCGTCGAAGGTGCGGGGGACCTGGTCCCAGTCGGAGGGGCCGACGAGCCAGCCGTCGGCTATCTTCACGTACTGGCGGCCGATGCGGAAGGAGATGGGCCAGTTCTCGGGGTGTATCTCCACCCAGAAGCGGTGCAGGTCGAGCGAGTCCTCCAGGCGGGAGGGCTCGTCGGCGGGATAGGAGCCGACCTCGGCGTCTATGCCCTCGATGAGGGCCTCGACGGCATCGCCTGCCTGCAGGTCGAGGCTGACGGTGGTGCGGAAGGCGAAGTAGGTGTCGGAATACTCGGCGGGGCCGAGCAGGCCGTTGTCGTCGTGGCTGTAGGATTCCACGCGGATACGGACGCCCGCGCCCATCTTGAGGGTCACGTTGCCGCTCTCGTAGAGGACGGGATCCTCGAGAAAGCCGTAGACGCGGTCCTTCAGGCGGACGAGCGCGGAATCGCCGGAGGAACTCGGGGAGCTCTCGGCGAACGCGGGGGCGCTCATGAGCACCAACGACACGAGCGCAAACATGAAAACGAGCGTTCTCTTCATGTTCCTCTCCTCGAAATTAGGGGACTGTGCGGGGAGAATATAACGCGGATGGGCCAAATGTCAACCAAAAAGCGTTTTTCCGCTTCATCGGCGTTGGACGGGCCGCGAAAGGGGACGAAAATAGGCGCGAAAGGGGGAAGTCAATGGCGGTAGTGCTCGTTTGCGGCGGAGCGGGCTACATAGGCTCGCACATGGTGCGCCACCTCGCGGAGAACACCGACCACCGGCCGGTGGTGCTCGACAACCTCTCGATGGGCCACCGCGCGGCGGTCCCCGAGGGCGTGCCGCTGGTGGAGGGCGACATAGCCGACACCGCGCTCGTGCGCTCGGTGCT
>QNBY01000135.1 GCA_003644275.1 Planctomycetota bacterium | reverse complement strand
TCCTGGAGGCGATAAGGCAGATGCGCCTGGAATACGGGAGGGAGAACACGGTGTTTTTGCACCTGACGCTGGTTCCTTACATACGGACGGCGGGGGAGCAGAAGACGAAGCCGACGCAGCACAGCGTGGGCAAGCTGCGGGAGATAGGCATCCAGCCGGACATACTGCTGTGCCGGTGCGACCGGCCGCTTCCCGAGGCGATAAAGAGGAAGGTGTCGCTGTTCTGCAACGTGCCGCTCGAGGACGTGTTCGAGGAGCTGGACGTGCAGAAGACCATCTACGAGGTTCCGGTGGCGCTGCACGAGCAGGGGCTGGACAGGGCGGTGCTCCGCAAGCTGAACATGGAGGAGCGCGAGATAGACCTGTCCGAGTGGAAGAAGCGCCTGAAGCACGCCGTGTCGCCGCGCTACCGGGTTCGGATAGCGGTGGTGGGGAAGTACACAGCGCTTCAGGATTCGTACAAGTCCATCTTCGAGGCGCTGGCGCACGGGGGCATGGCCCACAACGCACGGGTGGAGATAGTGAGGGTGGACTCCGAGGCGCTGGAGAGGGACGAGTCGGAGGTGGAGAAGGCGCTGGCGGACGCGGACGGGATACTCGTTCCCGGCGGTTTCGGCAGGAGGGGGGTCGAAGGCAAGCTCGCCGCCATACGCTACGCCCGCGAGAACGGGATACCCTTCTTCGGGATATGCTTCGGGATGCAGCTCGCGGCGGTGGAGTTCGCCCGCAACGTGTGCGGGCTGGAGGGGGCGTCCTCCACGGAGATAGATCCCGCCACGCCGCACCCAATCATCTCGCTTCTCGAAGAACAGCGCGGGGTGGAGGACATGGGCGGCACGATGCGGCTGGGGTCGTATCCGTGCTGGCTGCAGCGCAAGACGAAGGTGTACCGCGCGTACAGGGAAGAGGTGGTGATGGAGCGCCACCGCCACCGTTACGAGTTCAACAACGCCTTCAGAGAGACGTTCGAAAACAACGGGATGAAATTCGCCGGGCTCTCCCCGGACCGGAAGCTGGTGGAGATAATCGAGCTCAAGAACCACCGCTGGTTCGTGGCGGTACAGTTCCATCCCGAGTTCAAGTCGCAGGTGCTGAAGCCGCACCCGCTGTTCGACGACTTCGTGAACGAGTCCCTGAAGTTCCACCGGGCGAAGCGGAGAGAGAGGAAGAGGAAAAACGATGAGTGAGGAAAAGGAAATCCGGCGGGAAGAGGAGAGGCCGAGGGCCCCGACGTTCGCCGAGTTCTTCTCGGGTCTCGCGGGCGAGGTGCTGATACACCTCGGCTACATAGAGAACCCGTTCAAGGGCGAAAAGGCGGTCAACCTGGACCTTGCGCGCTACACCCTCGAGATAATGGCGATGCTGGAGGAGAAGACGCGGGGGAACCTGTCGGAGGATGAGAAGGGATACATAGAGGCGGTGCTCGCCGATCTCCGGCTGCGGTACGTGGACGCGGTGAAACAGGCCCAGTCGCCGGGCGGAGGGGACGGAAGCGGGGAGGCTCGGGAAGGGGAGGCCGAAGGGGCCTGAATTTCAGCCTTCGCGTTTCTCCGCGCCGCCGTCCGTGAGGGAGACGGAGCGGTCGGCGGCGGTGAGGAGGAACACCACGCCGAACTCGTCGCCGTTCCTCTCGAACTCCACGCCGCCGTTCATGAGGCGGGCGGCCTCGATGGCCTTGCTGAGCGAGTACACGTGAGGCGAGGAGGCCCGCACGACGAGAGTGCCGTCCGTCTTTCGCTTCAGGTCTATGCGGTTCGTCTCCCTCATCACCTTCTCGAGCACCCTGGCCTTGAAGGCGACGGAGACGAGCGGGCCGTCGCGGCGGGTGGTGACGGCGAGCATCTCTCCCTTGAGGGCGGAATCGCGGAAGAAGAGGAGCAACGACACCACGGCCTGCACGAAGTATGCGGGGACGGTGACGCACTCTCCCACGTGCTGGAAGTCGGGCTCTATCTCTATGTCGTTCTTGCGGAGCTCGTGGGCGGCGAGACGGGTGACGGCGTCGAGTATCGCCACGACGTCGGTGCGCATTTCCCCGCCGCGGCCGGGGCCGAGATAGTCGCGCAGGGTGCGGACTATGCGCTTGGGCACCTCGGTGCTCTCCAGGACCACCTTCACGAGCTTGTCCTTGAGCTGATCGGCTATCTTTCCCTTTATCGTCTGCTTGTCCACGAGGACGGCGTAGCCGCGCATGGCGGAGATGGTGTCGTCTATTATCTCGAGCAGGCCGAGGGTGAAGAGGCCGAGGGAGGCTATCTCGTGCTGGTCGCGCAGGCGCTTCATGGCCTGTATGTTCTTCTGGGCGATGAGCTCGGCGCGGCGGCGGAGTTCTTCCTTCTGCTCGGAGAGGGAGCGCTCGGCGTGGAGGGTGCGGTCCCACTGCTTTATCTTCGCGACCACCTCTATCTCGGGCAGGGGCTTGGCGAGGAAGTCGTCGGGGTAGTGGCGTTCCTCGAGGTCGGCGAGGTACTTGTCGATGAACTGCGGGACGCTCAGGAGGATGATGGGGATGCGCTCGGCCACCTGCACGTTGCGTATGCGCTTCAGCAGCACGATGCCCGCTTCATCGTCGTCGCCGAAACGGATGTCGAGGAAGCACAGGTCAGGCGGGTCGGAGAAGAAGAGGGAATAGCCGTCGGCGGTGTTCAGCGCGTAGTCCACCTTGACCCCTTCGCCGAACGACTCGCCGACCACCCTCTGGATGCCGCGGAACACGCCGATGTCGTCGTCGATCACGAGTATCTTCCTGATTGCTCGCAGTCTCACGTCCCTCTCCTGTGGCTGGCGGGGAAATTTTATTCTGCGTTGCCTGATTCGACAAACAGGGTTTTGAATGGTCACTTGAGAGAGGCGAGAGCCTTCGCCGCCTCGCTCCCGCCGGGAGCGGCCTTCAGCAGTTCCTTCTTCAGGGCGGCCTTGGCGGAGGCGTCGAGCTTCGCGCGCGCGGCGAACGCCTTCAGGCGGCCGACCATCTGGTTGAAGACGGCCCTGGGGAAGGAACCCTTCATGAGGGGGGAGTACAGGTCGGCCATCTTCTTCACCACGGCGTCGGGGGCGGCCTTGGAGGAGAGCAGTTCGTCCTCGGCCGCGGTTATCAGGCCCTTTCGCGTCTCGTACAGCCAGAAGGAGAGGCCGTCGAGGGGGGCCTTGACCTTCAGGCCGATCTCGAAGAGGGAGAGGCAGCGGGCGTCGTCCGCGCGGAGGGCGTAGAGCGCGGCGGCCTGCTCCAGGAAGGCGGCCGCGGCCTCGGGGGGGACCTTGCGGGCGCGGGCCAGGCGCTTCAACATGCCGTCCACCGTGCGGTCCACCGCCGCGGCGTCGCCCGCCGCCGCGGCGAGGCGCAACACCTGCAGGTCGCGGGCCAGCCGCCGGGCCACGGAGGCGGCCGGCCGCCTTGCCGTCACCTTCAGGAACGCGCGGGCCTCGTACTTCGCCTCGCAGGCCTGGCAGTCGCCCTTGGTCCGGCGCGCCGCGGGCACGTAGAGGGGATCGCCGAAGTAGATGAGCTTCCAGGGCGTCCAGAAGGATTCGCCCATCATGCGCCTGAGCGACCAGGACATGGTGTTGCCCTGGGCGAGCCGCCTGCCGAACTCGGAGGGGGGGACGAACGCGCCGAGGAGGGGTTCGGCGTAGGAGCCGAAGTACACGAAAGCGCCGTTGGCGAGCCAGCGGCCCGCTATGGTGTTGCGGGAGTAGGCGTTGCCCGCCGAGCCCGAATGGTTGTAGTTGACGGCGGCGGGCAGCGTGAGGGGGACGTCCTCCCAGGAGGCCTTCTTGCCCCTTATGTTCCAGCTCGTGGCCCCGCCGGACGAGTTCACGTACACGAGGGAGGCGGTGTTGGGCTTCATGAAGCGTTTGCGCCAGTTCTCGATGACGGCGTCCTTGTAGAGGTTCTCGGCCGATATTCCCATCTCGTCGAGGTGTTCGGCGAGGGGCTCGGTGCGGTAGTTGCTCCAGCTCTTGGGGTAGGTGTCGAAGAGGAAGGCGCCGTCGGCGTCCAGGAAGAGGGAGCAGGCGGCCTGGTAGAGTTTCATTTCCTCGCCGCCGAGGAGCCTTCCGGGGAAGCCCCAGCGGGTGAGGTCGTCGTTGCGGAAGAGGCAGTCGTCGAGGGCGGAGCGCACCTTGTCGTAGCGCGAGAAGAGGTTGACGCCCACGGGCAGGTCGCAGGCGAGGGTGAAATAGTCTATGTCGTCGCAGTGCTTCCGCCAGGTGAAGCCGGTGGAGGAGAGAAGGTTCTCGATGCGCTCCCGGAGCTTGAGGAAGACGTCCTCGTTCACCACCTTTGCGGGAGACTCGACGGCGAGGGAGTCGAGCAACACCGACTGGAAGTGGCCGGAGGCCAGGAGGGCCGCCGCGGCGAGGCCGGAGGCGGAGGGGTCGGCGAACACCACGCCGCAGGGGAGGGGCTCGACGGCCTTCCTCGCGGCCTCGTATTCCGCCGGTCCCGCCTGTTTGACGGAAGCGACGTCGCCCTTGCCGAGGGAAGCGACGAGCGCCCTCCAGAAGAGGCGTTCGAGGGGCGTCTTGTCGCGGACGGGGGTGGGGAAGTACACCTCTTTCGGGCGATAGCGGGCGATGAAGGCGGGGGTGAGGTAGTCGTCCCAGAGGAGGACGGGGAACATGACGTCCGCCGTCCAGCGGCCGAG
>QNBY01000134.1 GCA_003644275.1 Planctomycetota bacterium | reverse complement strand
CTCTCGACGCGCTTCAGCTCGTCGGGGGAGAGAGGGCTGAAATGGGTGAAGTCGAAGCGGAGGCGGTCGGGGGCGACGAGCGAGCCGGCCTGCTCGCAGTGGCGGCCCACCACCTCCCTGAGCGCCCAGTGCAACAGGTGGGTGCAGGGGTGGTTGCGCTCGACGGCGCGGCGGCGGCGCTCGTCCACCGTCCCGCGGAGCACGTCGCCCTCGCGGAGCGCGCCTTCCTCCACGGTGAGGTGGTGGAAGAACACCTTCTTCATGCGCTTGCAGTCGGTGACGGAGGCGCGGCCGCCGGGGCCGGACAGCACGCCGGTGTCGCCAACCTGGCCGCCCGCCTCGGCGTAGAAGGGGGTGCGGTCGAGCACGGCGACGCCCTCCGCTCCCGCGGGGAGGGAGGTCACGCGGTTGCCCTCGCCGTCGAACAGGACGAGGAGGCGCAGGCCGTCGGCGTCGAGGGTTTCGGGGCCGAGGAACTCCGTGCCGGTGGTCACGTCGAAGGCCTTGCCGAGCGGGCCGAGGTCGAAGATGTCGCCCTTCATGCGGGAAGCCTCGCGGGACATGCGGCGGCGGCGCTCGACGGCGCGCTCGAAGCCCTCGCGGTCCACCGCCGCGCCGAGGCGCTCGAAGTAGTCCTCCATGACCTCGATGGGGACGCCGTAGGTGTCGAAGAGGCGGAAGGCCGTCTCGCCGGAGACCACCTTCCGGCCGTCCACATCGCGGGCTTCCTCCAGGGCCTGCTGGAGCCTGCGGCGGTTGGAGGACAGGGTTCGGATGAAGTCCTCTTCCTCGCGGCCGAGTATCTCGCGGACGAAGCGTTCGCGGGCGGCGAGGTCGGGGTACGCGCCGGACATGACCTCGACGACGGGGCGGACGAGCTCGGCGAGCCCGGCCGGGCCGTAGTCGCCCTTGAGATGGGCGGCGTCGAGGAAGGCGCGGCGGATGAGCCTGCGGACGACGTAGCCGCGCTCGGCGTTGCCGGGAAGCGCGCCGTCGGTGATGCAGAATGTGACGGCGCGGATGTGGTCGGCGATGCGGCGGACGCACTGTTTGCCCACGGCGTCGAGCGACTCGAAGGGGACGTTGGGGCGGAAGCGTTCGAGTATGGCGGCGATTATGGGCCTGAATACGTCTATCTCGAAGTTGTTGCGGACGCCCTGCACCACGGCGGCCATGCGTTCGAGGCCGAGGCCGGTGTCAATGTTCTTCTGGGGGAGGGGGCGCAGGTCGTTCACGCCGCGGCGGTCGAACTGGGTGAAGACAAGGTTCCATATCTCGACGAAGCGGCCGCCTTCCTCGGTTATGTCCACGCGGCCCTCGCCGGGGCGGGGTTCCTGGTCGAAGAATATCTCGGAGCACGGGCCGCAGGGGCCGTTGGGGCCCTTCTCGGGGGCGTCGGCGGGCCAGAAGTTGTCGTGCGCGCCGAGGCGGAATATGCGCTTCTCGGGGTCGAGCCCGGCGCGGGTGCACACCTGGGCCCAGATCTCCCTCGCCTCGTCGGCGTCCGCGTACACCGAGAAGTAGAGGCGTTCGGGGGCTATCTCCACCCAGCCGGTGAGCCACTCGAAGGCCCACTCGATGGCCTCGCGCTTGAAGTAGTCGCCGAAGGAGAAGTTGCCCATCATCTCGAAGAAGGTGTGGTGGTAGTCGGTGCGGCCGACGTTGTCCAGGTCGCCGGTGCGGAGGCACTTCTGGGCGGTGGTGGCGCGTTTGAAGGGGAGCGAGCCCTTTCCGAGGAACATGTCCTTGAACTGGTTCATTCCCGCACCGGTGAACAGGAGGGTGGGGTCGTCGCGGGGGATGAGGGAATCGGAAGGCCACTCGGTGTGGCCCTTGGAGACGAAGAAGTCGAGGTAGGAACGTCTGAGCTGGTCTGTCGTCATGCGTTTCATGGTTCGGGCTCCGGAGATGGGGTCAGCGTTCGTCGGAAGCCGGTCTGGTGCGGGGGCCGCCGACCCATTTGAGTCTGGAAAAGGCGCCTGCGACGGGGGCCGCGCCTATGCGGGCGGAGATGTGGACCGGGACCGCCACCCTGTCGCGGCGCAGGTGCATACCGATGAGGACGCCGCCCACGTCGAGGCCGTAGTCGGCGCCGCGGCCGAGGTCCTCCACCACGGCGGCCCGCTCGCCGAGCATGTCGTGCCAGGCGCGTGGGGCCGCGCCTCCGGCCCCGGCGGTGGGGACGATGTTGACGGGGACGAGGTCCATTTCCTCCACGAGCGCGGCGGGCACGACGAGGGCGCGGTTGACGTGCTCGCAGCCCTGGACGGCGAGGACGACGCCCGCCGCGTCGCACACCTCGCGCATTCCCGACACCACAGCCTCGCCCGTGACGGGGTCGCTCGCTTTGCCGAGGGGCTCGCCGAGGACGGCGCTGGTGGAGCAGCCGAGGACGAGCAGCTCGCCCCCGCGCGGGCGGCGGCGGGAGAAGAGCTCGCCGAGCGCGGCCGCGGCCTCGCGCCTTATTCTCGCGGGGTCGGGACGGGTCATCTCACTCTCCGCCGGACTTTTCCTCTTCCTTCGCCGGGGCGGGGTCCACCACCATCTCGGGCGGCTCCACCGCGGGGGGCGGGGTGAGCGCTCCGGCCTGGAGGCGTATCTCGCGCTCGATGGCGTCTGCGATGTCCTTGTTGTCGAGCAGGAAGTCCACCACCTTCTCGAAGCCCTGGCCGAGGCGGGTCTCGCCGAAGGAGTACCACGAGCCGCTCTTGGTGATGACGCCGTGCTTGACGCCGAGGCTGAGGAGCGCGCCCTCGTGGGTTATGCCGCGGTCGAAGAGTATCTCGAACTCGGCGCGGCGGAAGGGGGGCGCGACCTTGTTCTTGGAGACTATGGCGCGCACCCTGCTCCCGATGGTGGTGTCGCCGCTCTTGATGGCGCTGATGCGGCGCACGTCTATGCGGACGCTGGCGTAGAACTTGAGGGCGCGGCCGCCGGGGGTGGTCTCGCCGGTCGCGCCGTATCCCATGGCTATCTTCTGGCGCACCTGGTTGATGAACACCATGACGCACTTGCTCCGGGAGATGGCGGCGGTGAGCTTGCGGAGCGCCTGGCTCATGAGCCTGGCCTGGAGGCCGACGTGGGCGTCGCCCATCTCGCCTTCGAGCTCGGCCTTGGGGACGAGGGCGGCGACGGAGTCCACCACCACTATGTCCACGGCGTTGGAGCGGACGAGTATCTCGGCGATGTCGAGGGCCTGCTCTCCGAAGTCCGGCTGGGAGAGGAGCAGGTCGTTGACGTTGACGCCGAGCTTGCGGGCGTAGGAGGGGTCGAGGGCGTGTTCGGCGTCTATGAAGGCGGCGGTCCCGCCCGCGCGCTGGGCGTTCGCCACGCAGTGCAGGGCGAGCGTGGTCTTGCCGGAGGCCTCGGGGCCGTATATCTCCACCACCCTGCCGCGGGGAAGGCCGCCCACGCCGAGGGCGAGGTCGAGCTCGAGCGCTCCGGTGGGTATGGCCTCGACCTCGAAGAGCTTGCCGTCGCCGAGGCGCATTATCGAGCCCTTGCCGTATTCCTTCTCTATGGCGTTTATCGCCATGTCGAGCGGCTGGGATTCCTGCTTGTGTTCTTTCTTCTTCTTTGCCATCGTGTCCTCGCTTTCGGAGCAGATTATAGGTACGAGAGGATTTTTTCAAGGCGGCGTCAGGAGCGCACCTTGCGTATCCTGTCCAGGCGGAGCTGGTGGCGTTCGTTGAAAATGCGGCGGAAGACGAAGACGGATATCCCCATGCAGCCGAGGGCTATGGCGGCGGCGATCATGAACATGACGACGATCTGGTACTTCACCGCTTCGAGGGGGTCCGCGCCGGCGAGTATCTGGCCCGTCATCATGCCGGGCAGGGTCACGAGGCCCACGACGGTCATGGAGTTTATGATGGGGATCATGCCGCGGCGGACGGATTCGGCCATCGCGTCCCTGGCGGCCTCCCACTTGGTCGCGCCGAGGGAGAGCTCCATCTCTATCTCGTCGGAGCGCTCGGCGAAGGCGTCGAGCAGGGTGTCCATGACGAGGGATATGCCGGTGAGGACGTTCCCGAGTATCATGCCCATGAGGGGGATCATGTACTGGGGCCGCCACCAGGGCTCCACGCCGATTATTATCTTGGTGACGGTGAAGGTGACGAGCAGCGCCACGGCGACGAGGGTGACGAACGAGCGCAGGTATATTCCCCTGAAGACGCGCTTCTGGCGGCGGACGGCCTCGCGCGTCGCCACGCCCACCATGACGAGGGCGACGAGGGCGAGGACGGCGGCGGAGTTCAGGCGGAACACCCACTTCAGCACGTAGCCCACGAGGAGGAGCTGCACCACGGTGCGGGAGGCGGCGAGGAGGAGGCTCTTCTCCAGGCGGAGCTTCAGGGCGACGCTCACGCCCGCGGCGACGAGGACGAGGAGCGTCGAGATGAGTATGTCCAGGTAGTCGAGTGTTATGAACTCGGCCTTCATGTTCTCACGTCCCTTTCGGGCGTATCCCGGAGGCGGTGACGTTGGGGGCCAGCTCTACCACGGGGCCGCCCAGCCTGGAGACGAAATGCAGATCGTGCGAGACGACCGCCACCGCGCCGCCGCGGGAGCGGAAGGCGGCTATCTCGCGCTCGAGCAGGGCGAGCGAACTCTCGTCCAGGGCGCTGAGGGCTCGTCGAGGAGGAGCACGTCGGGCTCGACGAGGAGGGCGCGGG
>QNBY01000133.1 GCA_003644275.1 Planctomycetota bacterium | reverse complement strand
CTCACGGGCAAGCCGATAAAGCTCTCCGACCTCAAGGGCAAGGTCGTGCTGATAGATTTCTGGGCGTCGTGGTGCGGTCCCTGCCGGGGCGAGATACCCAACATGGTGCGGGTGTACGAGGCTTACAAGGACAAGGGGCTGGAGATACTGGGGGTGAGCCTCGACAACGCCGACATGGCGGAGAAGGTGAAAAAGTTCTGCGCCGACAACGGGATGACCTGGCCGCAGATATACGAGGGGCTCGGCTGGAACGTAACGCCCAGGAAGGCCTACGGCTTCGACGCGATACCCTTCATGGTGCTCGTGGACAAGGAAGGCGTCATAAGGATGGTGAACAAGCGGGGCGGGAAGCTGGAGCCCGCGGTGAAGAAGCTGCTGGGCCTCTGAGCCCGACGTCGTTTTGGAGAAAAGAAGAGGCGGGCGCGACGAACGCGCCCGCTTCCTTTTCTGCGTGGCGGAGGGTACAGGATTCGAACCTGTGGAGTCCCGAAGGACTCAGCGGTTTTCAAAACCGCCGCATTCGACCGCTCTGCCAACCCTCCGCGCGGATCACTCCAATGCGAGCGGGTCCTCCACGGCGGCCTGCTCGAAGACCTCGTCCTCGACGAAGACGGGAAAGCCCTTCCTGGCGGCGAGCGCCATGGCGTCGCTCGGCCTGCAGTCCACGTCCACCGGGCCGCGCTCCGTCTCGAGCCGCAGCAGCGCGTAGAAGGTCCCCTTGTGAAGCATGTTTATCACCATCCTCACCGGCTTGGCCTGGAGGGCGTCCAGTATTCCGAGGATGAGGTCGTGGGTGAGGGGCCGGCCGGGATCGATGTGGAACAGGCCCATCTGTATGGCGTTGGCCTCGAAGATGCCTATCACGACGGGCATGACGCGGCCGTCGTGTTCCCCCTTCGGGCGGAGATAGACCGTCTGCTGGGGGGACTTCTCGTTCAAGACGAGCCTGAAGATCTCCATTTCCTTCATCGTTCGAATTATAACCTCATTACGGCGCCTTCAAGGAGCCCGGGCGCGGAGAAGAAAAGGGGGCCGGCGAGCGGCCCCCCGGAAGGGCGAAGCGAAGGAAAGGCCCGTCAGTCGAGGAGACGGCGGACCAGCGCCCGCAGGGCGTCGCTGGAGGCGAGACCGGCGGCCGGCGCGGGCGAAACGGCGTAGTAGAGGGATACCAGCGCCTCGCCGCCGGCGCTGGAGCGCACGGAGGCGTCGCGCAGGGCGCAGAGGGAGCGCACGGAGGCGTCGGCCAGGGAGCCGAACGCGGCGGTGGCCACGAAGCAGCCGCCGCCTCCACCGTAGGTCTCGGCCTGCTCAGTCTCGTCGGGAGCCTGGGGGGGCGGGAGCGCCACGAAGTCGTCCTGCGGGAAGTCCATGCCGGCGGTGGCCACGGCCTTCATGTCGTTCCCGTTCCAGAAGAAGGCGACGAGTTCCTCGTCCTCCCTCATGGCGAGGGAGACCTCCCAGGCGTCGGCGGGGCCGAGGTCGAGGTCGAGCCTCTCCCACTGCCTGCCGTTGTAGCGCAGGTAGGTGAGCATCTCGTCGTTGTTGTAAACGAAGTGGATGTAGCCGAGCTTATCGAGGACGAAGGAAGCGTTGACGCCGGAGGTGCGTTCCTCGACCACCGGGGTGGAATGCCAGCCGTTCTCGTCGGCGTTGGCGATGTAGTAGAGGAAGTCGTCGGGATAGGTGAACTCCTTGTAGCCGATGAAGGGACGGCCGCCTATGTCGAGGGACATGGCGATGGGGCCGGTGATGTTGTCGGAGACGGCCACGGTCTCGATCTGCCAGCGGTCGTTCTCGAGGCGGGCGTACTTGACGGCGTTCTCGTCCCTGTCGAGGAAGGCCACCTGCGGGACGTCCACGAGGGGCGTTATCTGCAGGGCGCAGTAGAAGCCGATGTCGTGCAGGGAGGAGATGGGATAGAGCAGCCAGCCGTTGCCGCTTCTCTTGAGGAAGCGGACGTCGCCGAGTTCGGCGTCGTAGTAGACGACGTTGGGCGCGCCGGTGGAGTCGAGCTTCATGGAGAGGGAGCGGCCGTAGTCGCCGCTCTCCACCAGTTCATCGGTGAAGGAGCCGCCGTCGGCCTTGGTGGAGGCGGGGGTGAAGTAGGCGTAGCGCACCTGCTTGCGGACGCCGTCGTAATAGACGATGTGGGGATTGCCGCCGGCGTCGAGGTCCATGTCGAGGAAGGTGCCGACGCTCTCACCGCGGGCGATGACGTAGGGGGTCCACACGCCGTCGCGCAGGATGTGGCACCTGAGCTCGCGGAGTTCCTGCGAATAGAAGGCCACGGCGAAGACGGAGCCGTCCGGCGCGACCGCGGCTTTCAGGTTGCGGCCGCGGAAGCCCTGGGCCACCAGGACGGACTCGGCCCAGCTCTTCATGGGAAGTTCCTCGGCCTCCCGCCAGAGCCAGGTGATGGTGGAGGGTTCGGTGATGACGGCGGAGAAGATGGGAAGGTCGCCGTCGTCTATGGAGCCCGTGCCCTCGTAGCCCGCGCATATCATGCCGCCGACGTTGGGCATGACGGAACCGTAGAAGATATCGCCCTCGTCCACCCAGTAGTCGCCCACGGGGGGCCTGGGGTCTCCGAAGGCCTCGGTGTTGCGCAGGCGCACGCGGTACTGGGTGACCCATATAGCGCGCTGGAGGGTGGGGCTCAGTATTTTCACGGATATGACGCTGGGATTGCCGAGGGAGGGATCCATCTTCACCACGCCGTCGCCCTCGCCGTCCCAGCCGAGGACGAAACGGGTGTCGAGGCGAGGCGAAGGCGGGGTGGCCTGCACGACCACCTCGGTGCCGTAGGCGTACCAGCCGGAGACGTCGTTCACGAATCCGCCGGCGCCGGGATCGAGGGTGAGGTAGAAGTCGGCGTCCCAGACCGCTTCCTGGGTTATGGGAGAGTTCATGGTGACGGTCTCGGTGGGGTCGCCGCCGTCAACGGAACCGTCGCCCTCGCCGTTCCAACCCACCCACGAGAAGCGCTGCCGGTCGTCGTCGGGGGGCACCGAGGCGGATATCTCCACCGTCGAGCCCGCGTCGTACCAGGAGTAGTCCTCCGGCGTGACGGTGCCGAAGAGGGAGAAGACGTGGAGCCGGTACTGGGTGGTCCACTGCCAGGTGATATAGGTGGGTTCGGTGATGACGAAGGTGGGTATCTCGGTGCCGGTTCCGTCGGCGAGGCTGCCGGTGGCCGTCCAGGAGCGGGCCTCGTAACGCACTCCGTCGTCGGTATCGTCGTAAACGAGCCTCGTCACGCCGGTGTTTATCTCGGTGCCGGGCGCGTAGTAACCGGCCGTGTCGCCGGTCACTCCGCCGTGGTCGGAGGTAATGCCGAGCTCATAGCGCGTCTCGTAAAGCCAGGTGATTATGGTGGGCTTCGACATAATCCAGTTGGGAATGACGTTTCCGGTCCCGTCGTCGAGGGCCCCGACCGCCGTCCAGCCTATGGCGTACTTCCGCACGCCGGGCTCGACCTGAGTGTAGGGGAAGACGCCGACGTTCACCATCGGCTGATTGCGGAAGTACCAGCCCGGGCCGGGGCCGATATAGGGCGAAAGCGCTCCCTGCATGGAGAGCTTGTACTGCACCTCCCAGGTCCAGACTATGCGGGTGTAGCTGTGAATCTCGAAGGGAGGGACGTGATCGCCGGTGCCGGATATGGGGGCCGAACCCTCGGCCGTCCAGCCGGTGACCATGCGGCGGGTGTCTATGGTCTGCCCCGCGGAGCCGGTGATGTAGGTGTCTATGGTGGTGCCGTCCTTGTACCAGCCGGAGTCGTTACCGCCGATGTTGCCCTCGGGGGAGACCACATCGAGGTAGTACTCGTGGTCGTAGTAGGCGATGATGGGGGAGGCGAAGTCGAAGTCCTTGTCGATGAGAATGGTGGTGGTGGGGGTGTCGTCGCCGGTGGACCAGTGGTGGAAGATGTAGCGCTCCTGGCCGTAGACGATGATTATCTCGTCCTCGGCGGCGAAGGTGCGATGGCCGTAGCTGATCGTGAGGTCGGCGGGGAGCGAATCCAGGGGCACGCCGTCCACGGTGATGAGGGCGGGACGGTAGTTGCTGTCCACGGTCACGGTGCCGCTGTCTATGTAGGTCACCTTGAGCAGATGGCGGTTGGGGGTGACGGTGTCGTTGTAGGCGGCGAAGGTGGCTATCCTCTGGGAGGTGACGGAGGACTGGCGCGTGGCGATGGAAAGGCCGAAGAAGGCGTCCTCGAGGTGGCTTTCGCAATCGCCTATCGCGTCCTCGCCGAGGTCGAACCAGCTGTTCGATCCCGGGAACCACGTGTTGTTGGTGAAGGTGGTGAACATGTTGGAGGCGTACTGGTTGCCGTCGGCCATGTCGTCGTAGAGGTCGGGATAGGTGGAGTTGGGGGGGAGCGAGGAAGCGCTGGTGTCGAGGGGGTCTACGTTGTAGGGATCGTCGAAGACGTTTTCCTCGATGGAGTATATGTCGGCCGACTGGCCGCTTCCGTTGTAGCTCCAGTTGTAGGACTCGTTGAGCCTCACCTCCACCTTCTCGATGTCGGCGTAGTCGTTGATGGATGAGGTGTTGAAGACCACCATCGAATGGTAGGGGTGCTGGCCGTCGTAGAAGGCCCCGATGAAAGCGCCGAGTGCGGCCCTGGTGGTTCCGGCGGGCATGTACTGGGTCTGGGTCCAGCCGGTGCCGGTGCT